>JBGAWU010000196.1:0-5291 GCA_044227425.1 Methyloglobulus sp. | reverse complement strand
ATTCTGCAAGCGCCGCGCTCCTTGCCGCGAATTATCAAGTTTCCCCAAGAAGAAACCCAAAGCGGCCCAGCTGATTTTGTATTCTTGTCGTCCATCATCCATGCTTTTGTTGGCGAGCTATTTAACGGCATGACCGTAAAAGGCTGTTACCAATTCAGGGTAACGCGAAACAGCGACTTGTTTGTGGACGACGACGCCATCGATGATTTATTGCTCGCTGTGCAAGGCGAACTCGCGATGCGTAACTACGGCGATGAAGTACGGTTGGAAATCGACGCTAACTGTCCCGAAGAAACCGTCACTTTCCTGCTGGAACGTTTCGAAATGACGCGGGACCGTTTATTTCTTGTCGATGGCCCCGTCAATTTAAACCGTTTGCGGGAAATTATCGAACTGCTCGACCGGCCCGACTTAAAATTTACGCCCTTTAAACCCACAGTTCCCAAACAATTTTCCCGCAACAAAGATATTTTTGAAGTCATAAAACGTCAGGATATATTGCTGCATCATCCGTTTGAATCGTTCTCGCCGATAGTTGAATTTATCCGCCAAGCCGCCGCCTCGCCCGATGTACTCGTGATCAAACAGACACTCTATCGTACCGGCGTAGACTCACCGATTGTCAACGCCTTAATCAAAGCCGCTAGAGCCGGGAAAGAAGTCACTGTGGTCATCGAACTCAGGGCAAGGTTCGACGAAAAAGACAATATTAATTTGGCTTCAAAATTACAGGAAGCGGCGGCGCATGTCGTGTACGGCGTAGTCGACTACAAAACCCATGCCAAAATGTGCCTGGTACTGAAACGGGAAGATAAAGAATTACGCAGCTATGTTCACTTAGGTACGGGAAACTATCACCCAAAGACCGCACAGTTGTATACCGATTACGGTTTGTTTTCCTGCGATAAGGATTTAGGTGAAGATGTAAGAAGGATTTTCACCCAATTGACCAGCTTAGGGAAAGTTAGCAAGCTGCATAAACTCTTGCAATCGCCTTTTACCTTGCACCGGGGGATTATCGAAAAAATCGAACGGGAAATCCAGTATGCGCAGCAAGGTAAAGAAGCTATCATCATTATTAAAGTAAACGCGGTCGTAGAAGAACAGGCCATTCAAGCGCTGTACCGAGCATCGCAAGCAGGTGTTAAAATCAAGCTGATCGTCCGTGACATTTGCTGTTTAAGGCCGGGGATACCGGGCGTGTCCGAGAATATTGAAGTCCGCTCGATTATCGGACGCTTCCTTGAACACGCCCGCATCTATGCATTCTCCAATGACGGCAACTGGGAAGTGTATGCCTCCAGCGCGGATTTAATGAACCGCAACATGTTTCAACGCGTTGAAGCCTGTTTCCCAATTGAAAACAAACGCTTACATAAACGAATATTGCATGATCTGGATATTTACCTGAGCGATAACTGTCAATCGTGGCGCTTGCAATCCGATGGCAGTTACACACATATTAAGCCAATCGACGATGAACCATTAATCCAGGCACAGTCAGTCCTATTACAAGAGTTTCAAACACAGCCATGAACCAACCTTGCGAAATCGCGCAATTAGGCGCGGCAGTTTTACGGCAAGTCTCTAACGCCGTAGCATCTTCGGATAACCCTGAGATTCGACAGATTATCAGCGAAATGAAACTCACTTTAGCGGATACTCAAGGCGTCGGACTTGCCGCACCGCAAATCAGTAAAAATAAACGTATCGTTATCGTCGCTACAAAACCGACCACGCGCTACCCGCAAGCGCCGTCAATGGAACCGACCGTGATGATTAACCCTGAATATGAAGCTGTATCCGATGAAAAAGAAAAAGACTGGGAAGGCTGCCTGAGTATTCCGGGAATACGCGCCTTGGTGCCAAGATTCAAAACCATCAAGATCCGCTATATCGATGAACACGGAAATTCCGTTGAGCAAGTCCTTAATGGTTTTATTGCCCGCGTTTTTCAGCACGAAGCAGATCACTTGGAGGGCAAAGTTTTTCTCGACAGGGTTGAAAATTCTCTCGATATAATCTCCGAAAGCGAATATGCGAAATTATTTACAGCGTCCGCTAATTAAACTGTCCAAAAACCGTATCAAAATAGTCTGTACCGTTCAGCAATAACTTTCCTGTTTTTTCGATAAGCCCGTAAGCTCATTTTTTACCGGAATACGGCATAATAGCGTAAACCCAGAAATAGGAACTTTGGGGGAATTGATAACGCTATAATCGTTAATAAATTCTGATCTCGCAGGGCAAACGGAAAACCACTATGACAACCAGCCACGCTACTTACAGTAAGTTGATAACGGCTAATCACATGAACCTGACAAATAAACTGGCAATTTTTACAGGTGTACTGTTGCTATGTGCCTGCAAAAATCCGCAAAACGACAATAACCATACCGCCGCGCCGCCGAAACCGGTAGTTGAAGTCAGTCAGCCTATCCAACGCGACATTGTCGAATGGGACGAATACACCGGGCGTTTGGAAGCGGTCGAATCCGTAGAAGTCAGGGCGAGAGTGTCCGGTTACCTGAATAAAATACTGTTTAAGGATGGCGGCAAAGTCAAGAAAAATGACCTACTGTTTGAAATTGATCCCCGGCCTTATCTTGCCCAATTTAATCAGGCGCAGGCCGAACTGAACAATGCAAAATCCAAGCTCAGTCTGGCGCAAAATGACTTTCAACGCGCTAAACGTTTGCTTAAAGAGCAGGCCATTTCAGAAGAAGAATACGATACCCGTAGCAAAAACGTCACCCAGGCTCAAGCCTCCCTGGAATCCGCCCAAGCCACTGTCAAACTGGCAGAGCTGAATGTCAACTATACCCAAATCCGTTCGCCTATCAATGGTCGAATTTCCCGCAAGCTCATCACTATCGGCAACCTGGTGGCGGCAGATAATACTATATTGGCAACTATCGTCTCCGTCGACCCCATCTATTTGTATGTTGATGCCGACGAACGCTCGGTACTGAAATACAAACGCCTGGCGTTAGAAGGCAAACGGCAAAGCGCCGTAGACCATAAAGTGCCGCTGCAAATGGCGCTGATTGATGAGCAGGATTATCCGCACGAAGGTTACATTGATTATGTCGATCCAGAGCTTAACCCGGCAACCGGCACGGTCAGGGCGCGCGCCGTGTTCGAAAACCCCGATGAATTGCTCAAACCTGGATTATTTGCACGGGTACGGGTGCCGGGCAGCGGCAAATATGTCGCCCAGTTGATAAACGACAAGGCCATAGCGATGGATCAGGGCAAGCAATACGTGTATGTAGTTGACAAAAATAACAAGGTGGAATACCGGCCTATTGTCACTGGCCCAATGCATGAAGGACTACGTGTCGTCACCAACGGTTTGACGCAACAGGATTGGATTATCGTCAACGGCATCCAATATGTACGACCTGGCGCTGAAGTACAAGCCAGCCAAAAAGCCATGCCAGAAAGCAAATGACCCTGCCATGAACTTTACCTCATTTTTTATCGACCGCCCCCGGTTTGCGATTGTCATTTCGATCATTATTACCTTGCTCGGCGGGATCGCCTTATTAACGTTGCCTATCGCCCAATATCCCGAAGTCACCCCGCCGACCATTGTCGTTTCCGCCAGTTATCCTGGTGCAAACCCCAAGGTAATCGCCGAAACGGTCGCCGCGCCGATCGAGCAACAAGTTAACGGCGTGGAAAACATGTTATACCTGACCTCGCAATCGACGAGTGACGGCCAAATGCAGCTTACCATTACTTTTGAAATCGGCACCGACTTAGACATCGCACAAATGCAGGTACAAAACCGGGTATCCAATGCCTTGCCGAAACTGCCTGAAGAAGTAAGACGATTAGGTGTGATCACGAAAAAATCGTCGCCGGATATTTTGCTCGTCATCCATTTAATCTCGCCCAACCAGCGATACAACCAGTTATATCTATCCAATTACGCCTTATTGAATATCAGCGACCAATTGCTACGCTTAAAAGGCGTGGGGGACGTCAGAGTGTTCGGCGCTGGCGATTACAGTATGCGGGTGTGGCTGGATCCTGAAAAAGTCGCTGCGCGCGGATTAACTGCCGGCGATGTCGTCCGCGCCATCCGTGAACAAAATGTACAAGTCGCTGCGGGCGTGGTCGGCCAACCGCCCCTTGAGAATAGCCCGGATTTCCAGCTTAATATCAATACGATGGGACGACTGACGAGTACCGAACAATTCGGTGCGATAGTCGTCAAATACGGCGATGGCGGTAGCATGGTACGATTGCGGGATGTGGCCCGTATCGAATTAGGGGCCAATCAATATTCGTTACGTAGCCAACTGGACAATAAGGAAGCGGTTGCCTTGCCAATCTCCCTGCGACCGGGCGCGAATGCTTTGGAAACCGCGCATCAGATCAAGGAAACCATGTTGACGCTCAAACAACGGTTTCCCGAAGGGATCGACTATCAAATCGTCTATGACACCACCATTTTTGTCGAACAATCCATCGAAGCCGTCATCCATACTTTCTTTGAAGCCTTAGCGTTGGTCGTGCTGGTCGTGCTGGTATTCCTGCAAAGCTGGCGGGCAGCAATCATTCCCTTAATTGCCGTGCCCGTATCAATTATCGGCACGTTTGCGGTAATGGCGGGAATGGGCTTTTCCATCAATAACCTGAGTTTATTCGGCTTGGTGCTTTCTATCGGTATCGTTGTCGACGATGCGATTGTCGTGGTAGAAAATGTCGAACGCAATATCGCGCTCGGCTTGACACCAAAGGCGGCGTCACGCCAAGCCATGAAAGAAGTCACCGGCCCCATTATCGCCATCTCGGTCGTCTTGGGTGCGGTATTCATACCGTCCGCTTTCGTTCCCGGCATTAACGGTCAATTCTACCGGCAATTTGCCTTGACGATTGCCGCCTCGACCTTGATTTCTGCATTTAACTCACTAACGCTAAGCCCTGCACTCGCCGCAATTTTGCTGAAACCACACAATGCCAGCCAGGATATTTTGACCAGAACGATTAATTTGGGACTCGGCTGGTTTTTCAAGTTATTCAATAAAGCTTTCGATGCCAGTTCGAATTTTTATTCCAGTACGGTGAGGCGTTTGTTCCGCTATTCAGCGTTGGTCGGATTAGTTTATTTCGGCTTATTGTTCTTGACCGGGATTGAATTCAAGCAGGTGCCGAGCGGCTTTATCCCTATGCAAGATAAGGGTTACCTTATCGTTTTCGCGCAATTACCGGAAGCCGCTTCACTGGAACGGACGGCTGCTGTAATCCACCAGGCGTCAGAGATTATCCTGGCGCAGCCT
>JBGAWU010000195.1:0-5301 GCA_044227425.1 Methyloglobulus sp. | reverse complement strand
AACTTTTTTGTCTTTATTAAACGACTGTGTCATCGTTTGGATCTCCGGTTAATTTCCCTGCACAATTTGACGACCTATATTCTAAGTTTACGTTGATGAAATGCCTCGGCCATCGGCATATTGGTAATACTCATGATAGCAACATCCGGAATCTCGTTCCGAAGTAATTCCATCATTTGATTTTCGCTTTCTGGCGTCAGGGCGTCAAGCGCTTCTTCGATAAACAGCCATTTGGGTCGGTGCAGTAAAGCCCTTACTAATCCTAACCGTTGTTTTTGTTCGGTAGACAGTATTTTTTCCCATACCCCGACCCGGTCCAGTTGTTTAGCAAAATCTTTAAGTTCGACTTTTAATAACATTTTTTTCTACCAGTGAACGCGGGTACGATTTTACCGTGCCGGGATAACAGATCGCAGCATAAAGCGATCCCACAGGCAAATAAGGCTTGGGCGACATAAAGAAGAGCGCCCCTTCCACTGGCAACTGAATATGGCCGAATCCCCACGGCCATAAGCCCGCAATCGCTTCGAACAATTTCGCCCCCATGCTGGCTTCGCCTGAGATTAATACCCGATCTCCCACTTTAATTTCATTGTTAATGGTCGCGGAAATCCGGTCAACGCCAAAATTGGCAATCGTCACGTTGTCAAAGCGCAATACGGATTTTTTAGTCTTTTGGACGCAAATCTGATGAGAGTTGTGTCGAGATAAACTGTTTTCCAACTCATCCATGGCGCTTACTAACCCCAATACCCGTTCAACAGATGTCCGCCATTTAGCAATTTGCGCCATGTTATTGACTGGCCAAGACAATGCTGAAACCATTTGTTCGAAAGCTTGCACCGATTGCATCAACGCGCCAAGTGTAATATTCCCTGCAATGTAGCGGGGCGAAGCCGATAAAATTGGCAGCGCCATCGACACAATCGAATAGCCCGAAGAGAACGTCTGGATTTGCTTCCATGCCGCCGTTTGGATTTGATAGGTATCGACTATCGCTCGAAACGCTTTGAAAAGCCTGGCTTTTTCATTATTCTCACCATGGAGTAACGCAATCGCCTGGGAGTTTTCCTGCGCTTTTATCAGCTCATACCGATAATTGGCTTCCTGGGTTTGCCGGTCATGGGTAGATTTGGTAAGCGGTTTACCCATCCACCATCCCAACATCGACGCACAGAGTGAATATATGACGGAAATCCAAACCAAATAGCCGTATACAACAAAGCTATGATGGCCTATTTCCAAATTGAAACTACCGGATAATACCCAAAGCATCGATGTGAAACTGCCCAGCAGCAAGACGCTGTAAAAAAACGAATGCGCCAGCACGATACCCTCTTCGGTCGCGATCCGTATATCTTCGGCGATGCGCCCATCAGGATTGTCGTGATTGGTTTTTTGCATTAACGTCATCTGATAGTGACGGCCGTTGTGCATCCATTTGGAAACGACTTTATCGGTCAGCCATACCCGCCAACCAATCGTCAAACGTCGCTTAACGATGAGGTGCCACGCCGCAATCGTGATATTAGCGATAAAAATCAGCACTAATATACCGAATTGGGTGATTAAGCCCGCCATGGAGCGTTGTTCGAGAGCATCGAACAAGGCGGCATTCCATTCCGCGATCAGTACGGCGACATAAATTTGCGCCACTGTCAAAACGACCAATAACACCGTATCCCTGCGGATTGCAACCCTGTTTTTGGAGTTCCAAAACGGTCCAGCCAATGAAACAAACTGGGTGAAAAATCGGTCATGCGTTTGCATAGGTTTCAACCTCCTATGAATGTTAAGCCGTATGTACATTAAATTGCCCGAGTGCATTCATTTTTCGGGTTATTTAAAATATCAATCCAGCTAAATGGTGTTTCAGCTAAGCCTTATTATCTTCTTTGATCTAACGGCCCTTAAAAAACACCCTCTTCCACTACTCGATCCATCTATACTTCAGTTGTAGCCGAATCTAACACTAAAGCAATGAAATTTATGTTTCCCGCATCGCAATTTTGAAACCGGTCGGTAAAATTTTTCAATTCTGTTCAGCTTCCATTCAGGCTTATAAGTAACTTACTCTTTTTATTTTTTACGTATATACGTCAAAATACCTATTCGGATGTGAACTATTTCCTTGCATTGAAGGTTAAGTTAATTTTGGAGGCACTCTGCTTAATATCGAAACGGCTTCGTGCTTGATCGAAGGAACGGGAAAATAGCGGCTACGAAGGTACAGACTGATAAAAACAGTACCTTTAGGGCAATTGCCCCGAATTTTAGATATGCGTGGAAAGTCGCCCTATACGGTAATCAACGCCCACCGACTACCGGTAAGAACACTTATTGACAGAGTAAAAGACGTTGATTAAGCAAGTTAAATTTTTATTTTACGTTCGTGAAACGCTTCCGCCGTTGGTTGGTTGGTAAGGCTTACGATGGTGGCATCGGGTAATTCTTTGGCCAGCAAAGCCATCATATCGCTTTCACCTTCCGGCGATAACGAATCCAATGCTTCTTGCAAAAATATCCACTTGGGCTTATAGAGCAGGACACGCACCACGCCTAAACGCTGTTGTTGTTCGCGTGATAATAATTTCTCCCAGGCTTCGACTTGGTCGAGTTGCTTGATTAACTCTTTCAATCCGACCCGTCTTAGCAACTTTTCAATTTCCGTTCGTTTAAAGGTGCCGTTAGCTCTAGGATAACTAATGGCGGAGTGGAGCGACCCTGTCGGCAAATAAGGCTTGGGCGACATAAAAAACAAACGCTCCCCTTCGGGAAGCTGAATATGCCCGCTTCCCCACGGCCACAAGCCGGCAATCGCTTGAAACAATTTAGCGCCCGTACTAAATTTTCCGGAAAGCAGGACGTGCTCCCCGGCTTTAATCTCGGTATTGATGTTTAATGAAAGTGGCTCCCCCTCCATGCTTCCGATGCTGACATTTTCAAACTTTAACACGCCTTTTTTGCCTTCATCGGAGCAAATTTGATTTAATTCAAGGCAGGATATGTCATGGTCCAGCTCATCGAGCGCTTTGACCAGCCCTAAAACACGTTCAACAGAAGTCCGCCAACCAGCAATCTGCGCCATATTATTGGCCGGCCATGACAGCGCGTTTACCATCTGCTGAAAGGCCTGTACCGACTGCATCAAACTACCCAGCGTCATCGCCCCGACAATATAGCGCGGCGCGGCAACCAATATTGGCAAACCCATCGAAACGACAGAATAACCCGATGAAAATATTTGAATTTGCTTCCAGGCTGCCGTTTGTTCCGCATAGGTCTTAATAATGGCTTCGAACGAATGTAAAAAACGTTTTTGTTCGTACTGTTCGCCGTGGATCAAAGCAATCGCCTGTGAATTTTCCTGTGCCTTAATCAGGCAATAACGGTAGTTGGCTTCTTCGGTCTGGCGGTCATCCGTCGCCGCAGTCAGCGGCCTCCCCATCCACCAGCCCAAGACCGAAGCGCCAATCGAATAAA
Source organism: Methyloglobulus sp. (assembly GCA_044227425.1). Lineage (GTDB taxonomy): Bacteria > Pseudomonadota > Gammaproteobacteria > Methylococcales > Methylomonadaceae > Methyloglobulus. The sequence goes on along the minus strand of JBGAWU010000195.1, from coordinate 1,818 downwards.
CCACCGAAATCCAGACTAAATATCCCGCGACTGGAAGGGTAAAAAGACCTAGGTTCAGTTCAATCGTGCCGGACAAGGTCCAAAGGATTTTGGCAAAGCTGCCCAGCAGCAACAAACTGTAGAACAGGGAATGCCCCATCGCCAGGGCTTCTTCCGTGGCAATACGGATATCTTCTGCGATCCGGCCATCTGGGTTATCGTGGTTATTTTTTCCCATGAACGTAATCTGATAATGCCTTCCCTTGTCCATCCATTGAGCGACAACTTTTTCGGTCAGCCATAAGCGCCAACCGATTAACAAGCGCCTTTTAACGATCAAATGCAGGGTCGTGATCGTAATACTGCCTACAAAAATCAAAATTAACATACCGATCTGTTTGATGATGCCCGCCATCGAATGTTGCTCGATGGCATCAAAAAGATCGGCATTCCAATCTGTAATCACAACCGCCAGCACAATCTGCATAATGGTAAGCACGATAAACAATGCCGTATCCAGCCTGATTTGAACCTTGTCTTCCGAATTCCAAAAAGGTCCCGCCAATTTAATAAATTGGACAAAAAATCCTTGATTGACTTGCATGAACGGCTAACCCCTTAAAAAAATACAGGACGCAATAAACACTTGGGTGATAATAACTAAACTGGTCTTATTATGATAATAGCTTATCGTTTTAACGCGACAATGAATACCCCATTATAGTAACCCCCATCCTTTCTATGCCTTTTCTTACATCAACTAGCATTTTAAATATCGCCCATCGCGGCGCCAGGGCCTATGCCCCCGAAAACACGCTGGCTGCTTTCGCCAAGGCGAAATCTTTCGGCTGCCAAATGTTTGAACTGGATGCGCGCTTATCGAAAGATGAGGTTGTAGTCGTTTATCACGACGAACATCTCAAACGATGTACCGATGCCGAAAACAGGTTCTCCGGAAGGGATAGTTATCAAGTTTCTGATTTTACCTACAAGGAACTCGCTACATTGGATGCTGGCAATTGGTACATTAAAGAATTAAGCCTTCCAATCGATCAACGCCAACCGTTTTTACAAAGTTTGAGCGATATTGAATTATCGCAGTATGTGACTGAAACCGAACTTAAAGATTATTCGTCGGGGAATATTAAAATACCGACATTGACCGAAACATTATGCCTTGCCAAAGAATTAGGCATAATGATTAATGTGGAACTTAAATCGAACCATGCTAACGATTCGGTGTTGGTTAAATCCGTATTGCAAGCCATTCAAGCGATGAATATGGAAGCGCACATTCTGATTTCATCTTTCAACCATGATTTGTTAAAGCCGGTTCGACACCAGAATAAAAAAATAGCTACTGCTATTCTTATCGATCAACCTCTCAGTAATCCTATATCGCATCTACGGAAACTTAAAGCAAACGCTTATAACTTAGGGTGTTACCACGATTACCGTACGGATAAATTCGACTCTAAATCAGGCAACCGTTATCTTTCGCATATTAAAAAACTTCGCACCGCAGGATTCGATGTCAATATCTGGACGTGTAACGACCAAGAAGAAATGGGGCATTTAATCGCAGCCGGCGTTAGCGGTTTAATTACCGACTACCCTAACCGGGTGAAGGCTAAGTTATCTGAATTCCTTAATCATAAGAACCTATCATTAAGTTAATAAGGTTTTGCCAACTGATACAACTTATTTGAGTTCGCCGCAGCTGCAACGCAAAATTGTGCTGGAGGATATTCAGACTTTTACCAAGGCCTTTGCAGCCAGCGGCTAAAAACTGTCTTTCATCTGCCTGACTTGGGCAAAGATTTCGACAGGTGTATGTCC
>JBGAWU010000194.1:0-5302 GCA_044227425.1 Methyloglobulus sp. | reverse complement strand
GCGGATGAATATTTTATCGGGTTCGACCCTTACTTCCTTGTATTCGGTGGACAAATACTCGCAAAACATCCAGTGTGTCGTTGCCCTCCGCCCATTCAAAATATCGCTCTCAGCTAATACTAAAGCCCCTGTGCATATCGAAACCATCCGTCTCACTTTGGGTACCATACCCTTGATGAAATCGATTAACCGTTGATCTTTCATCACGGCGAGCAAGCGCGGCGCACCGGCAATCATCAGCGTATCGATGTTTTCATCCACATCGTCGTAACCAAAATCGGCGAATAATTTAATCCCGGAACTTGTCATCACGGGACCACGTTTTTCGGCAATAAAGGACATTGAATAAGTTTGTTCCGACTCTTTTAATATTCCATAAATTTGCAGCGCATGATTGGCAAAAGAGAACACCTCCAGTGGTCCGCAGGCATCTACCATTACACAACCAGGGTAGATGATCATGGCTATATGCCTATGCGGTAAATTTATCGTTTTATTAGCTGGAGTCATTACCTTTCCCCTTCGATTCCATGCTTCTATTGGGCTTGAATTTTGTTCTTATTCCTATCTCCGTGCAAGGTCAATATTCCTGCTTTTACGGACAATATTCATCGGTCTAATCCTCATACCGGCTACAAACTTTTGTCCGAATTTAACTTAAAACAGCACATACCATCGCCCTTCGCCATACAACATTGAAGCTCTATTTTTTTATCCATCAATTCGGCAATCAAGGTCTGGTCGAGCATACAAATTTCATGAAATTGCTGCGCAACATCGTGGTAAATACAATTATGGGCATAAATTTCGGTCGCATCGGATGCGGGATCCCTTTTCATCGTGATTTGAAACCCCAGCTTCTGCATCAAATCGAACAGAAAAATCCGGCGCGCGCTTTCGGTTTTGCCCTCCACCTGTGCCCGATATTGATCCGCCAGTTTTTTCCCAAGTTTTTGCATAAAATTGGTGCGTTGCTCCGGCGTCAACTCGGTACTTAACTCTCTTAACACCATTTCTGAAAGCAGATTGTAACGTTTTGGGAAATAAGCCATACCTTTGCTGGTCAAAATATAGTTTATCGATGGCCTTCCCATGGTTTTGACAAGTTTATGTTTTACGATCAAACCCTCTTTTTCCAAAAGCGTGAAATGCTTCTGAACGGCAGCCCGCGATATTTTTAGACAACGGGTTAATTCTTCAATATTTAAGCCGTCTTTATTTTCCAAAAGTTGTTGCAATATCTGATGGCGGAAGGGAACGACCGTTTCGCTAAAGACTTTTTCTGTTTGATTGGAAGAGCTGTCGATATTAAGCATGGCTGGTTCCACTCAAAGCATCCATCAATCTTGAGATTTCATGCCCGGGTACTTCAAGCTCCACCAAAGCCGCTTCAAGATGTCCCAGCACCAAATCCATGAGTTCTTCGTTAATTCCGCCGTACGTTTGCTGCCGGTAAAACTCTCGAAGATTGTCAGGCATTTTATAGTCGTCACCGAACGCACCGAACACCGTTTTTAGAAAAATTTTTTGCCTGTCCAATAACGTCTGTAAGTTGATTCGATTGAGAAAAGGTTTTAATTTTTGATCCAGCAACAATTTTAAGGTTACGCAATCGGTAATGGCTTGGATAGCCGCTTCACCCCCAAGCCTCCGGTATAGCGGAATATTTTGTAAGGCGAAAAAATCGCTCCGTTTCAACCCGTCGTCATCCGTACCCCAGGAAATGTCCTTTTCCGCTTTTTTCAGCAATGGAATATGTTTCGAGCAGTGGATATAAGCTTCTTCGATTTCCACCATGATCCAGCGTTCAGGACGACATTTGCCTTCAGTCTCCATTTCAGCCATTACATCTTTCGGCAGATTTTTCTGGAATTTGCGTAACTCTTCATTTTCGACGATTTTGGCTTTGCCATTGGCATGCAGGCCTACCGTGCTGTTGAAGAAATCGACGAATATCATACCGATATGGGGATTTTCCGTAATATTGCCTTGGCTTGCCAAAACGCCATTGCCGCGATATTCAGGGTAAACCAAATAGTTATCGTTCAACACCCTGACAAATCCCGGTTTACCGAAACGGAAGGAGCAATCGCATTCACCGTGTTTATCCGCCGTAGCAATAAATAAAACCTCCTGTCGAGCAATGAACTCTTTCATTACCGGCGATAAATAATTCAAGACTTGTTTGTCGTAAAACCGCAAGGCGCGTTGTCTGGTTCCGTATTTTTGTTGTAAAAAGTGCTCGCCTTCCGACCCTGGCACCAAGGTTAGAGCTATTGTTGGCGGCAACGCTTGTTTGGGCTTCGATTTAAATAATCCGAACATGGCATGTTTCCTTTATTTTTCTTGGTGCCCACAGCTTCTTGCTATGCATCCAGCACCGCATTGGAAATAGGATAGGCACAGCACGAATAGACCCATCCTTTTCGCCTATCACTATCGTCGATCTCAGCTTGCCCAGTCATCTTTATCTTGCCTTCCAGGCACCGAACCATGCACTCACCGCAAGTTCCCGACCGGCATTCGTGCTCAATCGCAATACCTGATTTCTCGGCAAGCTCCAGGACACTCAGTTCGCCTTCGGCAAGAACCGTTTTTCTCGACTTGGCAAACGTTATTTGATAACTTCCGGTTTTTCTTCTTGACTGTTGTATTAAGGCAGCCGGGCTATTGACGGTAAAGCTTTCAAAATAAATTTGTCCGTCGGGAAATCCAAGTTCCTTCAAATAAGATTTACAGTCCGCCATAAAACTTTCCGGACCACATAGATACACCATCCGTTCCATCAAATCGGGGATTCGGGTAGCGATCAGGGTTTTATTTATCCGTCCTGAAAATTGCCGGTTTTCATTATCATTGAGCTGTTTTTGGGTCAGATTGATAAATAGCTTGATGTTGCGATGGCGGGCCGCAATTAGTTTTAATTCATCGTGGTAAATGATGTCGCCGTCAGTACGGAAGGATAGGATAAGTTCGACATCGGCCTGGGCTTCAGTATCGGCAAGCCACCGTAACATCGACATAATCGGCACTACTCCACTGCCTGCAGCCAAAAACAGTATTTTTTTCGAATTATTGGTTACACAACTGAAAGCACCGTAGGGTCCTTTCAGATTGACAGTATCACCAGGCTTTAGCTGATCATTAAGCCAATTGGAAACCAAGCCTCCATTGGGATCCCTTTTCACTGTAATTTCGATAACACCGTGATGTGACGACGATGACGCCAAGCTATAGGAGCGTTTATATATTTGATTCCCTATTGCAACGGCCAATGTTACATATTGCCCAGGTAAATAATTGAAATGCTGCCCTTCCCTCTTTCCAAGCCGAAAAGTTTTAGTATCCCACGTTTCGTTATAGCTATTGAGGACGTTGAATTGCAAACTTGCAGCGGTTTGACGAATCGAACCTTCTGTAATAACAGCGTCTATGGCACCAGTAAGATTGTCGGAATGAAAAAACCTATTTTCTTCAAAGGTTTTTAGGGACGCTTTATTTTCGTCACCGGAAAATAAAGCGCTAAAAGGATTTTGTGTTTGCGCACAGCAATGGTTACCGTAACTCCGTACATAATAGCTTTTACTTTGCGATGTACTTATAGCTGCCCCTGCTTGCCGGAATAAGCGATGCGCCCATAGCTGAGTCGATTGTTTTTTGTCTTTATTTTTCATAATCACTCACACAAGCCCGCTCAAGTGTTACACCGAAACGTATCTCTTCGATTGGCCTATAGCATATCGGTTACCATAACAATTAATCTGTGATTTTTTCACTTAAATAGAACAGTTTATTTCATATATTCGACAACTAATTTCCATCTCCACCATAGCTGAATACACCATTGAATTCACCCTCCCTACGGAGGGCATTTATTTAAAAAAACCTATGGAATGTTTGTAGCGCTTGTAAACATTCTGCCCTTTCTTGCAACAAAAGAAATGACAACAAAACCACTTTTTCGGACAACTAAGTTTAAATTTTGATAAGGCTATCGCTTCGATATTATTTATTCTTGGTTATTTGTCCCAGCATCGTCGAATCCAAAAATAACTTTTCGGAATATCGTTAGAATCCTCGCCGCAGCCCTTTTATAATGTAACTTTCCCATACACTTAATTACTTTAAAAAACCTAATGTCCAGTACCGATATCCAACTTCCGGCAAATTTCATCCGACACATCATTGCAGAAGATAACAACACCAAAAAGTATGACGGTAAAGTCACTACCCGTTTCCCACCGGAACCCAACGGTTATCTGCATATCGGACACGCTAAATCGATTTGTTTGAATTTCGGCTTGGCTCTGGAAAATAAAGGCCGTTGCAATCTTCGTTTCGATGACACCAACCCGGAAAAAGAAAGCATTGAATACATGGAATCCATCGAACGGGACGTCAAATGGCTGGGATTCGAATGGAGCGGCTTGTATAACGCCTCCGATTACTTCGAACAGCTTTATCTTTACGCCGAACAACTCATCAACCAAGATCAGGCGTATGTGGACAGTTCTACACCCGACGAGATCCGGGCTTATCGCGGCACATTAACCGAACCGGGAACGCCTAGTCCGGATAGAAACCGCCCAAAAGAGGAAAACCTGGATTTATTCCGGCGAATGCGCACCGGTGAATTTGCCGACGGCCAATACGTATTACGCGCCAAGATCGACATGGCGTCGCCCAACATCAACATGCGCGACCCGGTGATTTACCGCATCCGCCGGGCGCATCATCATCGTACCGGCGACCAATGGTGCATATACCCTATGTACGATTACACCCATTGCATCTCCGACGCATTGGAAAATATCACCCACTCGATTTGTACGTTGGAATTTGAAGACCACCGTCCCTTGTACGATTGGGTACTGGAACAATTGAACACCCCGGTTCCGCGTCCACAGCAATACGAATTCGCCCGTTTGCAGCTTGAATTTACCGTGATGAGCAAACGGAAACTAAACCAACTCGTGATGGAAAAACACGTCAACGGCTGGGACGACCCGCGGATGCCGACCATTGCCGGTTTACGCCGTGCGGGTGTTACCTCGAAAGCCATCCGCGATTTTTGCGAACGCATCGGCGTTACCAAACAAAACTCCTGGATCGAAATGTCAATGCTGGAATACTGCATCCGCGAAGACTTGAATGAAAATTCGCCGCGCGCCATGGCCGTCCTTAAACCTTTGCGCATCGTCATCGACAATTATCCTGACAACAAAACCGAACAACTCGTGGTCGGAAACCATCCGCAAAAACCGGAATTGGGCAACCGCGACGTACCATTCACCAAAGTCAT
>JBGAWU010000193.1:0-5304 GCA_044227425.1 Methyloglobulus sp. | reverse complement strand
CATACAGTTTGCCGTATTTGTTTTTACGGCTTGCCATCCATGGAATATACCCTGGTTTCCTCAAGTATATCTATCTTCTCAATACACATTAACCCTGGATTTCATATACGGATGTAAAGGACATATAAGATCGTAAGTCCCTGGCTTTGTGAACCGAAAATGGAATTTGTCAGCGTGAAGCAGTTCCGGCGACGCAAAAGTTTCGGCACCTTGGGTGACTACTATGGAGTGCTTACCCGAGCGCTCCCCATCGAGGACATCGAAGACATCTTCATTGACCCAGCCGACTTCGGTGTTAAGCGGCACCTCGACAATTTTAGGATGGAAACTGTTGCCGACCATTTGGATCAACACCGGGTCGCCCTCATGGAAATGGGTTGTGCGGTCCACATCCGAAGAACCAATGCCGAAAGGATCGACAACCCGTTTCGGAGGAATGGGCAGGGCCAAGTTAGGGCCTTCGCTACGGACTACATTAGGGCGCTGGGCATTTTCTTGAGCGCTAATGATCCCGACAGCCCCTTTCGCCGCTTGCGTTCCCAGCGCATGGGATACCATCGTAAACGGGCCTTCGGCAGGCACTCGCCAGTCGACCACATAAGAATCACTGGGACCAGCGAGAATAGACTGTCCACCGATTTGCTTGTTTGCCGGATTGCCTTGTGGATAGCTGTAATTCCAGATGCCACCGACCGCATGGAAAGTGGCCGTCAGGTTCGGCCCGACATTGACGTAATAGAAGCGGATATAGTCGCCGGGCCTGGCTACAATCGGTTGGTTGACATAGCGGAAGTTATAGCCGTTGAAAGAAACATACAGCGGGTGACCGTCGAAAAAATCCCGTCCATTGGCGTAGGTTTCATGTTGCACGAGATAAACTTTGATATCGGGCGCACGTCCTAGCTCTTCTTCCATCGCGTATTTGTGTTTAGGCTCGACCACAACCATCCCAAACATGCCACCCATGGTGTGCGTCATGATGCCGTGACCGCCGGGCGCGCAATGATACATATACACGCCAGGGACATCGGCCTTAAAATTCAGCGTCTTTACCCCGCCCGCAGGTAAATTGGCGACCTTTAAGGACGTCTGGGTATTAGCGGCATGTATAGACAAACCGTGCGTCACCGAATCGACGTTTTTTACCGTGATTTCCACGTTATCGCCTTCATTGACCAACATCAATGGCCCAGGCGACGTGCCGTTATAGGTAAAACCCTTATGGACGACGCCCTCGTCGATAGTCAGGTTGCTACGCTGGGCGATCAAGGTAAAACGTTTGGTCGGCTCGCTCTTAACTACCTGGTTTTCGTTTGCCTTAATATCGCTAACTTGAGGATATTGCGCCACACAGCCCATCATGGCGGGTAAAATTGCCAAAAATATAATTATTATTTTCATTTTGGAATCCTTAGCACCAGTTTATTATTAGGTTCATCTTTAATTAAAATTACTTTTATATTAACGACTTATATTTGTATTTTGTGCCTTTTCCCTTAAACGTACCAAACCGCAGTTCGAATTCCGTCCGTGATGCGCCGCTGTAGAATGGTATCCCGTCCGGTTTTTTAAGCCTTCCTGCAATAAACAAACGCTTTGCCGATGAATCCCGTCCTACTCAGATAAAGCCGCTTCTTATTGTCTTGGTTATTATTATGGGAGTATTTCGCGGATTGATAAATACAACTAAAGGTATATTACGAAAGTAATAAATTGAAAAACTTTCAAAAGGGTTATGATTAATGCTCACTAAACCCAAAAGTCTTGTCTGATTTTTTATTTCCGAAGCCCAACTATTGTATGTAATAACTTAATTTGAAATGGCTTTTCGGTACTTTACAAACATTGCCATTTCGCATTCCCAAAGGCAAAAACTATGCAAACCGTTGAACAAAAATTCCGCAAAGAAATTGAAGTGGAACAATTGTGGGCCGTCACGGAACATGGGGGCTACGTATTCTCGACCATGCTTCTGGTATCGATGACATTGATCTTCGGACTCTGGCACACCATAAGCCATGACAAACTTCTGTTCTGGTTTGCCTTATTGACCGTCATCAATCTGTTTAAATGGATGGCGTTACATCACTACCACCTTCATAAAGAAATTCTGTTCACCAATCTCGGTGAATTTAAACGGGTAACACTCATTTTTGCCGTTTTAACCGGTTTGTGCTGGGGATTGTGCGTGATTTGGTTTTTGAACCCTACCCAACCGGGCAATCCGTTGTTGATCGGCATCACCCTCAGTATCGAAATTATCGGCGCAATGCTGACCTGGACCTCTTACATACCGGCCATCATTGCTATTTCATTGCCGCCGGCACTGCCTCTGGCTAGCCTGATTTTTCTTCAGGGCAGCAACCTCTTTATAGCAACGGCAATAATCTTGGGCATTTTGACCTGCTTGGGCGTCACCAGCAGTAAAAGATTATCCGGTACGCTCTACCAAGCTTTACGATTAAATTTTGAAAATGTTCTGCTTCGTCAGGAAACCGAAGAAAAATCGTTGTTACTGCAAACCACCCTGGAAAATATGCGACAAGGTATCAGCATGTCGGATAAAGAAGGCCGTTTGCGCATGTGGAACCAGCCTTTTATTCAGCTATTAGGCGACGCAGGCTCCCAGGTTTCCACCGATGCTAGCCTAAAGGCTTTTCTGACCGCCGCGAACCCACCGATCATCGTCGATTCAAAAAACCGTATGGAATACTGTTCGCCAAACGGACAAGTCTATGAGATCCAACTTACCGAGCTGAGCCAGGGCGGTAAGGTCATAACATATACCGATATCACAGGATTGATTAAAAGGGAGCAAGCCGTAGAAAAAGCCCGCAAAGAAGCGGAACAGGCCAATGCCGCCAAAACCCGGTTTCTGGCCGCCGCCAGCCACGACTTACGGCAACCCATCCATGCCTTGGGGTTGTTTTTCGGTGAATTGTCCGCGCGGGTTTGCAACCCGGATACCGCTAGGGTCATCGACCAGATCGAGGATTCTATCGTCATTATCAATTCTATGCTGAATACATTGCTAGACATATCCAAACTTGATGCCGGCATTGTCGAACCTGCCATAGAATCCGTTGACCTGAATGAGTTGTTCATGAGACTCAAAGCGGAATTCAAATCGGTAGTTCTAGAGAACCAAAATGAACTTCGAGTCCGTCCAACAACAGCTATCGTCGACAGCGACCCTGCAATGCTCGAACGGATGTTGCGCAATCTGCTAGGCAATGCAACGCGCTATACTGAAAGCGGCAAACTATTATTAGCCGCGCGCCGTCGAGGTAAAACATACGAAATTCAGGTTATCGATACCGGTTGCGGCATACCGGAAGATCAAATCGATGAGATATTTACAGAATTCCATCAGTTACACAATGCGGCGAGGGATAGGCAAAAAGGCTTAGGGCTTGGTTTGTCCATTGTAAAACGCTTAGCAAAGTTATTGCATCATACTGTTAAGGTGCGGTCGAAATCCGGACAAGGATCTTGTTTTACAATAAGCTTACCCGCATCGGTTGCCGCAAAAAGCATGGAATCCCATGCCTTCAACCTGGATAATTTCGAATCAGGGAACCGCTTGGCGGGTTGCCGGATTTTAGTCCTGGACGATGATAGCGCCGTGTTGGAAGGAATGCGCGGCTTATTGACCCAATGGGGATGCCAGGTGATTACAGCCGCAACTCAGGAAAAAGCATTAGCGTTATTAGCTTCAAGTATCCAAAAAATTACGTTACTTATCACCGACTACCGCCTTACGGACAATGTCTCCGGCCTGAATGCCGCAAAAAGCATTCAAACCCAATTAGGCTATCCTTTCGCAACCTTAATAATTACCGGGGATACCGGCCCCGAACGTTTACGTGAAGCCAACGCCAGCGGCTATCCGCTACTGCACAAACCGGTTGTTCCCGCTAAACTGAGGAGTATGCTGCTTTACTTAATTTCAACACTCGATTTGGAAAAACCACAATCCTATTGAGTTTGTCGGGATTACAACTTTGGTTTATTTAAAGGGGGCGAAATTATCCCTTGCCGCGTTGCTTTAATCACGGCTTCGGTGCGGTTCCGTACGCCAAGGGTACGAAAAATGGCGAGGACATGGAGTTTCACAGTCCCTTCCACAATATGCAGTTCCCTGGCAATTAATTTATTGGGCAAGCCTTTCGCCATACAGTCAAGCACATCGATCTGGCGCTTTGTCAGCCCGGTTTGCTGCTTTTCGGCAACCGACCCATCGGGTTCTATTGTTGATGAAGTCAGTTTGCCTAACAGCTTCGGCGGAATAAAAATACCGCCTTGCAACACCAAGCGCATGGCAGTCAGCATTTCATGGCTACTGCAAGACTTGGGAATGTAGCCGACAGCCCCCAAATTCAGTGCCGACCGAACATGTTGTAGATTTTCCGAACCGGATAGTACGATCAACGATACGTCTGGAGCAAGTTTGCGTAATTTAGGCATTGCCGACAGGCCATCGATTCCGGGCAAATCTATATCGAGCAAAACCATGTCGAGATTCCGTGTATGTTGGATTAACTGCGCCGCTTCTTCCACATTCGCCGCCTGAAGCACAACAATGTTTGAACCCAGTTGGTCCAAAATGTAAAGCAACGCTTCCCGGAACAGGGTGTGGTCGTCAATCAGTAGAATATGCACTGTCACGGTAATTTATGTGTTCAAATGCTTAACTGGAATCCGCCAAAGACCATCGCACCCGGCATGTCGGTACTATAAAACTGGGACGTACGGGAATTGGTCAGGTTTTCACCCCGCAAATAAACTTCAAACTGTTTGCGGATAGCGTAACGGATTGACGCGTTCAACTGGATAGTTTGGTTGATAGGCAGCGTGTTGGCTGTGTCATTCCAGGCCGAGCTACGGATTACGGCTTCCGCCCATAGCGTGATGGGTAGTTCGGTGAATTTCTGGATACCCCAAACCCGGGCGATATGGGCAGGCCGTAACGGCAGTAGAAGGTTCGTCTGCAAATCGCGGTTGTCACTGTAGGTATAACTGAGACCGGTATCCAGGTTATTGGGCCAGGCATATTGCGTATTCACTTCCACACCCGCCACGCTCGCATTGGCTACATTGATCGAAACGGGTCCCTTAAATGGCGAATACACTTGGGTAATCAAATTGTCGTAGCGGTTATAAAAACCGTTTACATTAATTTTCATATTGCTCAAGGGCCACCACTCCATGCTTAAGTCGCCGCTTGCAGAACTTTCGGGTTTTAGTAGCGGATTGCCGTTGAATGGGAAGAGCAACTCGGTATAAGCAGGAATTCGGAAGCCT
>JBGAWU010000192.1:0-5305 GCA_044227425.1 Methyloglobulus sp. | reverse complement strand
TTTCCCTGACCCCAGCCATAACGGTAATCGCCAAAGCCCAGCCAAATCCGCTACCGACTCCGTATACAACGCTTTCGGTAAAATTGTAATCGCGTTCGATCATGAACAAACTGCCGCCCAAGATAGCGCAATTCACGGTAATCAACGGAAGGAAAATACCCAATGCAAAATACAATGCGGGAAAAAATTTATCCAACACCATCTCGAGGATTTGTACGAGCGCACCGATTATTCCGATACAGCTCAACAAAGCAAGAAAGCTTAAATCGACACCTTGTAGCCCCATCCATGACAAGGCATTTTCTTTAAGCAAAGAGTGATAAACAAAATTGTTGGCAGGCACCGTAATCGCTTGCACGACCATCACCGCGATACCCAAGCCCATCGCCGTGGAAATTTTCTTGGAAACCGCGATAAAGGTACACATCCCCAAAAAGAAGGACAATGCGAGGTTTTCAATGAAAACCGATTTGATAAATAAACTGACTAAACCTTCCATTAGTGGTGCCCCTCTTCGCCGTGAGCGATTGCCATGATTTTGAAATCATTTTTTTCGCGTTGCTCAGGCTTCCATTGTCTTACTGCCCAAATAATCAGACCGATGATGAAAAATGCACTCGGTGGCAATAGCATCAAACCATTAGGGTCATACCAGCCGCCGTCTTTAGTTAATTTAAATACTTCAAAACCTAGCAGTTTGCCAGATCCTAAAGTTTCCCTGAAAAAAGCAACAATAATCAGTATCAAACTGTATCCTGCGCCGTTACCTAAACCATCGATAAAACTTTCTAACGGTGGATTTTTCATCGCATAGCCTTCTGCACGACCCATGACGATACAGTTGGTGATAATCAATCCGACGAATACCGACAATTGTTTGCTGACATCGTAGGCCACCGCTTTCAGGATTTGATCTACCACGATTACCAGGGATGCAATGATCGTCATCTGTACGATAATACGGATACTGCTCGGGGTATGGTTTCTGATCGCACTAATAGCAGCACTGGAAAATGCCGTTACCAATGTCAATGCCAACGCCATAATTAACGATGTAGACATTTTCGAAGTGACTGCCAACGCAGAACAAATCCCCAATACCTGCAAGGTAATGGGGTTGTTGTTCACTAAAGGTTCGGTCAGTACCTTTTTTGTTTCATCGTTTAATAACGCACTTTTAAGATCGTCGCCTAATACAGCACTCATGACTTAGCCCTCTTAGTTCTTACTTTACTCAGATAACGTGCAAAACCTTCATTACTCATCCAATACCTGACCAGATTGGTAACACCATTACTGGTTAATGTCGCCCCAGCCAACCCATCGACTTGATACTGGGATCCTGCCTTATCGTTATCAACCACACCCTTGATTAATGAGATTGCAGGTTCACCGATACCGGCTTCTTCTATTAAACCTTTATCTAGCGAAGGCTGGTCGGTTTCGGCATAAACTTTTTTACCTTTCCATAAGGCACGCCATTTAGGGTTAACAACCTCTCCACCTAAACCCGGTGTTTCAGCTTGGTCGTAGAAGTTGATACTTTGAATCGTTTGTCCATCCGGCTCTAACGATAAAAACCCATAGAGCGTTGACCATAATCCGTAACCGCTGACAGGAAGGATAATCGACTTGATATCATTACCCTCTTTGACCAGGAAGACTTTAGCAATCTTCGCTTTCATGCGGATATGGGCAATATCTTTATCTTTTGGAATAACGATATTTTGTTTCGGATCTTTTGCCGCTTTGCGCTGGTCGTACTCATCAGCATTCATATTTTCGACATAGTCGCCTGTTTCCAAATCGACCAGTTTAGGTTCGATTTTTTGGGCAAACGCAGAATCGATGTCCATCCCATCTTCTAACAATCCGGCAACATCGAGGATGTTTTTCTTCATGTCCAGATTCTTGTTGTAAGTTTGCAATGGCTTTAAGGCAACAGCGCCAAATGAGACTAAAACTGCACAAACTAAACACAAGGCAACGGCTATCGCGATAGTTTTTTCAAGACTGTCGTTGCCGAGGGCTAGTACCTTTTCTTGATAAGCAAGAAATTTTTGGTAATGCTCGCATTTATCCAGTGCGGCGCAGAACTTCATGTACTGCTCATTTTTCTTTATAGCATTAAGCATGGCGTTTTATCCTTCTTCTGATATTGGCTTGCATCACAAAATAATCGATTGTGGGGGCAAACATGTTTGAAAATAAGATCGCCAACATAATCCCTTCTGGGAAAGCAGGGTTAACCACCCGAATTAACACGGTCATTATTCCGACCAATGCGCCAAATATCCAACGTCCGGTATCGGTCATGGCGGCACTGACTGGGTCGGTCGCCATATACACCATTCCGAAGGCAAATCCGCCCATCGTCAGATGCCAATACCAAGGAATTGAGAGCATTGGGTTAGTATCGCTACCAATGACATTAAACAGAGTAGAAGTTGCTACCATGCCCAGAAAAACCCCACCCATAATCCGGTAAGATGCAATACGGGTATATAGCAAAAATGCCGCGCCGATTAAACAAGCAAGGGTCGATGTCTCACCCAAACAACCGGGTTCAAAACCTAAAAACGATTGTACCCATGTGTAATTTGCCGCATTGACAGCTGCCAAACCACCATTCGCCGCTAACGCTAAAGGCGTCGCCGCCGTATAACCGTCCACGGCAACCCAAACAGAATCGCCAGAGATTGAGGCTGGATAGGCGAAATATAAAAATGCCCGACCTGTTAATGCAGGGTTTAGGAAGTTTTTCCCAGTCCCGCCAAAAACTTCTTTACCAATGACGATCCCGAATGAAATGCCTAACGCCACCTGCCATAAGGGCATGTCGGGCGGCATTATCAATGTATACAACATGGATGAAACAAGGAAACCCTCGTTTACTTCATGCCCACGCACAGTCGCAAATAATACTTCCCATACGCCACCAACCGCCAAGGTGACGATATAGATTGGGAAGAAATAAAGTGCACCATGAACAATATCTGACAATGGGTTCATAGGGTTATAACCGAACAGCGACATAAAAATGCCGCGCCAGTTTGGAACCTCTTTCATTCCCATGGCTTCCATGGCATGGTTCGCTTGATAACCGGTGTTATAGAGCGCCATTAATACACAGAAAAAAGTAGCAATAACCACAAACGTCATTGTCCGTTTAAGGTCGTTCCCATCGCGAATATGGGTTTGTCCGCGCGTTACATCAGCAGGGGTATATATGAAGGTATCAACCATCTCGTACAATCCGAAATACTTTTCGAATTTCCCGCCATTTGTAAAATGCGGCTCAATTTTGTCTAAAAAATCTCTGGCCGACATTATCCTTCCTTCTCAATTTTAGTTAAATTCGCTCTCAATACCGGACCGAAATCATGCTTGCCGGGATCAACAAAGGTACACAGCGACAAATCTTCTTCGTCGAGTTCAAGGCAGCCTAACAATTGCGCTTGGTCGGTATCGCCAACAACGATAGACTTTAATAACGGTGTTGGGAGAATATCCATTGGCATAACAGTTTCGTAAATGCCGACAGGGACAATAGCCCGGTTACTGCCATTTTTATCGGTTGTTAATGGATATTTACGGTGTGCTTTACGGTCTTGGCGACCAGTGATGTAAACATCCAGCGCCGAGTATTTATCCTTTCCAGGCACGATCCAGCCGAAAAACTCCCTCGCCCGCCCTTCCTGCAACGCAGACACCTGAAGATGGTAACAACCTAAGAATGCCGCCCAGTCTTTCGCTTGGTGTCCGAGCAACACCGAACCGGAAACCACACGGTTCTCCACATCGGTTAATTCACCAGAAACAAGGTCATCGGTATTTGCGCCGACGCGAGTCCGAATTAGACGCGGTTTTTTAACGGTCGGCCCTGCCAGGGAAACCACTCTTTCAACGTTTAATTTGCCGGTAGTAAATAACGCACCGATTGCCATTACCGCTTGATAGTCGATATACCAAACGAACTTATCTGCGCCGACCGGATCGATAAAATGGATATGGGTACTTGGTAATCCAGCCGGATGCGGCCCAGAGAACTCGGCCACCGTCACGGAACTGTTATCGCCTATAGAAATATCCGCGCCTTTCGCTTTGCAAACATAGGTCTTGCCGTCGCATAACCTTGATATGACCGCTAAACCGTTGATGAAATCATTGGCGCGTTCCTTAATAATAATGGCGGGATCGGCAGCCAAGGGACGCGTATCAATCGCAGTTACAAAAATTGAACGGGGCTTACTATCAATAGCTGGAATTTTTCCGTAAGGCCGTGTCCTTATCGTCGTCCATAACCCAGACTTAACGAGATTCGCTACGATCTTTTCTACATCCAGCTTCGATAACTCCGAATCCTTGTATTTCTCGAAAGATTCCTGTTCGCTTCCTTTTAATTCAATCACAACGGACTGTAATACACGCTTGTCGCCGCGATTAATTCTTTTAACTACACCTGCACCCGGAGCAGTGAAATTTACGCCTGGATTTTTCTTGTCAGTGAAGAGGATTTGCCCTAATTTGACTGTATCGCCTTCATTTACCAACATTGTAGGCTTCATACCTACATAATCCATACCCAGAATAGCAACCGATTTTACTTTATTGCCATTCTCAATCACTTGTTCGGGCCCACCCGTTATAGGGATGTCCAAACCTTTTTTTATTTGAAATTGCATTTGATTAGTCCGCTCTCCAGACGCGTTGCATAGAAACCTGTACCTTGCTGCTTCAAGTGTTATAGAACAGTTCAGGAACTTAAATAATACGGTATAAATCTTCCGCATTAGACCATAAAAACATAGTTTTCTCAACCGGGGATAACTTAAAGCGACCAAAGCTTCGGCATTAATAATGGCATACCTTCATACACCAGTCCTACAGCAAAAAAAACAGCACCAACACTGGTTTTTTAAGTTTGCGGCAAGACTAGCACGATAGCCAGATAAGCACCGATGTGTAATCTTTTACGCTTGCCGTCGAAGGTATAAAGAAATGCCAGAGCTTAGCGCCATTCGGTTTGATCAACATAAATAAGCCGCCGCCGTCATTAATCTGATAGTCTTTTTTCTTTAGGCTTAGCACCCCTGTAAACCACGTCTTTATTGATGTTACGTGCCATTTTAACCCTTCAATTAAGCCTTTTTTGAAGGCATTATATAGAAAGGGTTAAAAAAAGGCTTAAATTTAAGTGGATGGATTGATATTAATTGAAACAGGTGAAATGATTGAAACACAAAAAAACCCGCTATGTCAGGAAACATGCGGGTTTATATGTTTTGTTGTACTTATAAAAATC
>JBGAWU010000191.1:0-5356 GCA_044227425.1 Methyloglobulus sp. | reverse complement strand
GCTCTTGCAGCGTCTTAACAAGCGCTTGCGATTCATTCACCCCTGCATTTAACGCAGGAATCGCTTGATTGACGAACAATACCAGATAACCCGTCAAAATAACCGTTGCAACTAAAATTGAACCATACCAAATTTTCATTACTAAATATTTATTCATCTGTTATGGAAATTATAAATGCGTTTTCCATTCAAGTTACTTTTAAAAAACAGCAAGGTAAGTTGGCAAAAGCCGAAAGATTTAACTTAAGTTAATTGTTACGCCTTCTTTTTAGGTTTCTCTGGTTTCACTGTCTCTGCTTCGGGATATACCGCCAATAAACGCCCGAATTTTTTAAAACATAAGGCTTCCAAAATTATGGCGTTCGTATTCGCGCTTAATGCAATATTCGGTTTTTTTAATACTTCATAATAACCGGAATACCATCCTTTAGCGGGGTCGTATAAGGTCTTGACCGCTTCTAACAGTTTTTCCCGGTAAGGCGTCTTATAAAGGATACTCCAGCCGATGGCCGCTTTTGTGCTGATGCTTTTAAATTGGGACGCATCATCGCCTTTTTCCGAAATGGCATTCCAGGCCTTCCCGTCGGTGTAAATGGTGTTATAGACGAAGTAAGGGTCGTCTTTTATATTGTCCTCGCTGACAGCGGTCACCATGCCGGTATCCTTGAAGCGTTCTTCCTGCGCCTTGAAGACGCGATAAGCGAACTC
The DNA here is from genome assembly GCA_044227425.1 of Methyloglobulus sp. Taxonomy (GTDB): domain Bacteria; phylum Pseudomonadota; class Gammaproteobacteria; order Methylococcales; family Methylomonadaceae; genus Methyloglobulus. Next base: position 4,648 of record JBGAWU010000191.1, on the reverse strand, counting down.
CTTGGAGATATAGTCCCAGCCGAATTCCAACCCATCCAGGATGTAATTTTCGCTGACGACATAGTTATGGGCGTTAAACTTTTCCGGGTCACGTTTATCGACGGGAATCTGGATGCCGTAGATATCGACATAAGTCAAATAGTCTTTGTAATTGCTAGACTTGCTGACATCGAGACCGAGCAGGTTAAACGATTTGGCGCTGTATTCTTCATAGCCTAGACGTCCTTCCTGGACATACATTGTTTTATTGTTGGGCGGCTCAACCGTGGCGCCATGCAATTCGCCATTGATCAATGCTTTCGAAAGTTGCCATTTCGTGACAATGGCCCTGACTTCCGGGATATATTTCGGGTAATTCCAGGAAATGATATTGAGCGGCACCAAGATCCGCCCGACATCTATTGCCGACCAACCAATCCCGCGTTCGGTGACGGCATTCTTATAATTGACCATTTCCATGCTGATGGTGTTGTAAGACTTGTTCGGCAATTGCCCATCGAATAAGGGCAGCTTGGCCAAACTTTTCAATCCGTTGGCCAATTTTTCATTGAACTCATTATCATCGATTATTTGAAGCCTTTGGGCGCAAATCAAGGCCATTAGATACGATGCAGTATCCCACATCGACGCGGCCGGATATTCATCCACCGAGTTTACTAATCCGGTTTTCGCCTGATAATTGTTGCGAAAATAAACCCAGGCAATCTTGCCCCATTCCAATTCTTCGGGAGTAAGGTCGCCGTGCATGGGTTCTGGAATACCCTGGGATAATTCGATTTCTATCTGATTGGCGCTATCGGCATTCTTTTTTTCCAGTTGCAGGCCGTCCAAATAAAAAATAAGGCCAAACGATGCGATAAGGCCGAAGATGAAAATAATATGGCTCCGGGCGCTCATTAGTCCCTGCTTGAATGTCATTGCGTATCTCCCGCTTTTTTATTCTTTATGTTTATGCTTCGCCCGTTTCATCGGGCTTCCAGAATGCCGCCAAAACGATGCCGCTCATCGCCAGAACATTGTTCAATCCCCAAAATATATTCGACAGCAGCCCGTTCAAATTAGTGAAATTGCCTTGTTGATAGCCGTAAGTGGCATAAATCAATCCTGCTAACGTCAACACGATTATCATGAATTGCGGCACAACTAAATGAAAAAAATTTCCTTCCTGCCGTTCTTTGGGGGTGGTGGGGAATTTAATCTGTTTTTTGCGCAACACTGTCGATAATGCCCGGAGATTGACCGGAAAAAACGCCAGATATGACGCTTTCGATTTGTACCCGGGAATGCCCCACGTGCCTGCCATAGTCGCCAGTTCGTTTAGAATCAGGAATGGAATGATGTGCTTATAAAATTCGCTTGAAAAACTGGCGATGGGCGCAATTTGAGTGAAAAGAAAAATAACCGGAGAAAGCAAGAACAGCGCATTCCATAGCCCCGCAAAATACGACCAAAAAGTGGAGGTATACATCAATTTTTGCTTCCAGTTCAATCCTGGCCGAAACACCGGATTATCATTAAAACAAATATCCAAGGAGCCGCCTGCGTATTTGAAGCGTTGCACAGTCCAGGTCTGTAAGTCCTGTGGCGACAGCATTTTACATTCAACCCCCGGATGCAATACCGACTTCCAGTGCCGGTCGTGGTCAGAATGCAGCACAATGGACGTATAGATATCTTCGGATACGTGAAACTTGTAAGGTGTCATTTCAATTTCATGAATGATTTGTGACGTAATGGCTTCCTTTAGCCGCTGTTGCAAACGGTCTTCCGCATCCTTTTTCTCCAGTTTCTTTGATACTCTAGTTAGCGCCTTGGAAATATCGGGCATCACGTCGTCAATGACGGTATCGATATTTTGCGAGTAAGATTTCAACGCCGCTTCCATAACGGCTTCACGGCGATGGACTGAACCGGCGCCGCAACAAAAGGAGGCATTCGCCCAGTTCCTGCGGCGCTGGATGATGTCGTAAAACATTTTAGGATCGTTGACAAAGGGATCCATGCCTATCATCACCGGACCACAGATTTTTTCAATCAGCCAACCCACGGCAAACCCTGGATACCAGAGGTACTTCTTCATTGCATAGCGGAGGTTTGTGCCTTCCGGCAAATCGAAAAACCACTGCGGCGTTTGCACCCAGGCGACTTGGGGATCGCGGAAATATCCCAGCGTATTAATCAAGAAGGTTGGGAAAATCCGCGTATCAGCATCGCAAATTACTATAAAGTCGCCCGAGGTTTTTTCCATGGCATTGCGCATATTACCCGCCTTGAACCCCATGTTGTTGTTACGGGTGATGTAATTGACCCCCATCTCTTTCGCGAGCGCTTCCATCGCTTTGCGTTTACCGTCATCAAGCAGGTGGATGTTGAGTTGGATGGGATGCGGGTACTGCAACTTTTTGGCATCCTGCAGGCTTAACCGTACCAGCTCTTCTTCTTCGTTATAAGTGGGATAAAAAACATCGACAGACAGCGGCCTGTCTTCATCCAAGGGAAATTCTAGCGTTTCGGAAAGGGTAACCGGCGGATTTTGCTGAGGGTAATCCTTGGTTTTCCAAAGATTGAAGGTAAACAATACCGAACCGATATAGGAAAAGGTTTCCGCCAATACTAACGGAATAGCAAACCATAGGGCGTCATAGTTCAAAGAACTTGTCCATCGCCACCATATATACCAAGCCCCCACCACCAACATCATAGTTGCCAAAAATTGGTACAATAGCTCCCGATAAGGAGAATAGGTTAACGGCTCTGGAGGCTTTCGATCCTCAAACTTATCAAAATAAAACGACATCCTTTACCCCTTATTCGGCTACTTTACTTTAAGTTTAGTAGCATTCTTTGCTCTTTGTACGCTTACATTAATAAAATTAGTCTGCTTTCAAGGCTTAACCGTCAATTCGTTGGTATTGATACCTAAACGGTTTCCTTTATTATCGGCAATGGTAAAGACAAGCTTGTATTGGCCCGGCGGAAGGTTATTCCATTTGACGGTTTTAATACATTTACCGCTGTCGGCTGCAATATCAACCGTTAACGACTCAGTTGTTATGGCAGTTTTACCGTTTGTTAATGTGTACCGCACTTGCGCTTTCGGATATGACGTGTGCAAGTCGTTGATCGCCCATAAGTTGAAGCTGACTTCATCCCCGCGTTTATAATTTTCCTGCTTCCAGTCGATACTGGGTAAAACGGGTTGATAGGCTTCTTTAAGAGCATAATAGCCTAATTTAGGTACTCGCCAATAATCGACCACGCCCCAGTTCATTGACGGCCAATCTTCAACAAACATAAATTGAAAAATACCGCTAACCGGTTTGTAGCGTTGTCTGCGATAAGATTCGGCGGCTAATTTGATCAACTTGGCTTGGTACAGTTGCGTGTTGTGGACAAATTCGGCAGGCGTGTCCCCCTTAGGTATTTTCGCGTATTTGAAGGTTTCCTTACGTCGAAAATTGTGATATTCCCATTGATCCCACTGCTCATCAGTGACAGGCCACAGGTTTTTCCCATCAATTATCTTTCTTAGATCCTTCAAATCAGGTAGTGCTTGGGCGCCGTATTCAGCTACCAAACTAATTTTCGTCGGTTTTTTGTAATCCAGCCAATGGCCGCTGTACCAGCCTAGCCAAGGGTGTTCGGCAGAAGATGAATAAGGATGCACATACCGGGATCGATCTAATGGATAAATAGCTTTATATAAGGCTTCAGTTAAGGATTTGTTTTGTAACTTGCTATAATGCTTGTACTTGGTCACCATCCATTCAGCTTCCCAGGCAGGCTCATTGATTAAGCTCCAAACCACGATGGACGGATGGTTGTATAGGCTATTGACCATATCCCGTGCTTGGCGTACCGCATTTCTGGTAAATTCTTCGCTGTCGAGATAACCCCACTGTAAAGGAAAGTCTTGCCAATTCAGTAATCCGGCTTGGTCGCACAAGCGGTAGTAACTGTCGGCAGTCACATGGGCATGAACCCGTACAATATTGATATTAGCGGCTTTCATCAGCGCAATATCCTGAGCGAAACGCTCGGGTGTCATTTCACTAAGCCATTGGGAAGCGATGTAATTTGTACCTCGCAAAAACATACGTTTGCCATTGATCCGCCATTCATTTTTAGCCTTATCGTAGCGGACTTCCCTGAACCCGAACGTTGAAACCTTTGTGTCCAATAGCTGGTTACCGGCTAAGATCTGGACTTCCAGTTGGTAAAGGTTCGGTTGCCCTTGATCCCAAGGCCACCAAAGCTTTGGGTCTTGTACCGGAATGCCTAGGCTTATACTGTTAAAGCCGGGGGAAAGCTCCTGCTTGATTTCCTTAGTAACAGACTGGGTAGATAGAAAATTTAAGGGCTTTAAGGTGAATCGTATGGTTACCGCCTTACGGGCTGATTCTTGCAGACCGAGTTGTAATTGCACATCTGCAGTTGCGGAATTATCAGACAGCTTTAATTTGGATGTAACCTTGATGTCCTCTATCGCTGTAGCCTCATGGATTTCGAGGTCGACCGCCGCCTTGCCGGGCTGATCCTTCTGGAGGTAGAGGTTGGCTTCGAGGGCCCAAAGGTTCTCCCGCTCCGGGAACTGCCGGAGCAACTCGTCCAGCAAGGCCAGCGCGTAATCGTAGTTCGCGCTGGCGGT
>JBGAWU010000190.1:0-5368 GCA_044227425.1 Methyloglobulus sp. | reverse complement strand
GGATGACATCGGCGGAAGCGGTTTAATAGATCACGACCAGATGGTCGGTGATTTATTGGACAAAATGCAAAAAGGCGGCTTGCTTGACAATACCATTGTGATTTACACCACAGACAATGGGCCTGAACACAGTACGATGTTTCACGGCGGCACCACGCCGTTCCGAGGCGAAAAGATGACCACCTATGAAGGCGGCATTCGGGTGCCTACCATGGTCATGTGGCCAGGCCATATAAAGCCAGGGCAAGTGTTGACCGGCATCCAAAGCCACATGGACTTGTTCACGACCTTAGCCGCCGCTGCAGGCGTGAAAGATGTGGCTGCCGAGATAAAAAATGAAAAGAAACAGTATATAGACGGATTAAATAACTTGGATTATTGGTTGGGGACATCCACTGAAAGCAAGCGAAACACCTTCTTTTATTATTATGAATCGGACTTAGTTGCTGCCAGAATTGGAAACTGGAAATTACACTTTAAAACCTCAGAAGATTATTACGATAAATATGTCACCCGTAAATTTCCGGCTTATTACAATATTAGGATGGATCCCTTCGAATCCTATGATAGCAATGACGCCTGGACTTGGGCCTTGCAATCAAAAGCGTTCATCAATGAACCATTGCGGGTAGCTTTAGCTGAGCACATCAAATCCATGCAATCCTATCCGCCAGTGCAAAAGGCTAGCACCTATGATTTTTCTAAAGTGGTTGGCGATTTGATGGATAAATTGACAGAAAATGGCCATTGATTTAGGGTAAAACGATAGAAAACTCTCAATTATGACATCCCTTGCCAACAATAAGGAACTATGGCAGCGACGTAGAAGGAGAGCGTAAGGTTTCCTTTGTAAATAAGCCCGTAAATACCGTCTTAACCCGCATTAAGCAGTGCGAAAAATTAGGATCAAACGGTTTACCGGATTTTAATATGGCGAAAACCTAGTGAATCAACTTACGCATGGCGGCGCAGATGATGGGCTTAACGCTTTTACCATTGGCTTTGAGCCGTTCGCAATTGATACGGAGGACGGAATTGTATTGCCAAGCCACATAAACCGTGACCAGTTTGAGCAGGTCAGGTCGATATTGGAATCGGCGAGGAAGAAGACCAAACCGAAACAAGTTGATCTTTATGATGTGTTTTGTGGCTTGTTGTATGTCCTCAAAAGCGGTTGCCAATACCCAAATGGCACAAGTGCGGGCAAGAAAGTGCGGGGCATCAGGCGGCACATCGAGGTGGACAGCCAAGGGGCGGTGGACGGTGAGCAAGGCGGACGAGGACTACACGGGCAAACCTTTTGCCCAGGAATTCGCTCGCCTATTAAGGGCTGAGGTGACGGTTGCCAAGCGGAGCGAACTCCATAGGTTTACCGTCATCCCTAAGCGCTGGGTGGTGGAACGCAGTTTCTCTTGGCTTGGTAAGTGCCAATATTGTGGAAAAACTGCGAAAAACGCCTGAACTCAAGCTTAAACGTGGTGAACCTGGCTTTCCTGAGGTTGCTGCTGGTTAGATCTTGAACAGGCCCTAAGAGCAACAAATCCGGTTAAATGGCGAAAAACCTACACTGAAAACCGGGCAATTTCCCATTCCAAGCCTAAAATAATAATTTTAAGCATTTGCCAGTGCTTCGCGTTGCTTTTCAAGTAATTGCCCGATCCCGAAACTCGCCAATTCCAACATTGAACTGAGTTCTTCTTTTCTGAAAGCATGGCCTTCCGCAGTTCCTTGTAATTCGATAAAAGAAAAGGCGTCGTTCATCACGACATTCATATCGGTTTCGGCCTGGCTATCTTCAGGATAATCCAAATCCAAAATAGCCACGCCTTGATAAATGCCAACAGAAACCGACGCGACTTGTCCGTGGATGGGATTGGTTTTGATTTGCTTATTTTGCAGCATTCGTCTGATTGCGAGGGATAATGCGACAAACCCGCCGGTAATCGAGGCGGTGCGCGTGCCGCCGTCGGCTTGCAATACGTCGCAATCGATGGTCACGGTGTTTTCACCCAGCGCCCTCATATCGACGGCAGCCCGCAAGGAACGCCCAATCAAGCGCTGGATTTCCATAGTCCGTCCGCCCTGTTTGCCCTGGCTGGCTTCCCTTCCCATACGGCTATGCGTTGACCGTGGCAACATACCGTACTCCGCCGTAATCCAACCTTCGCCTTTGCCTTTCAAAAAACGTGGCACGTTATTTAAGTCAACACTTGCATTACAAAGCACTCGGGTTTCACCAAACTCAACTAATACGGAACCTTCCGCGTGCTTGGTATATCCGCAAGTAAATTTAATTTCCCGCAGTTGATTAGCTTCACGTCCACTGGGCCGCATGAGAACTCCATCCTTAAACAGTCTAAAACCGCCCAGTATACCTTATACCTTATCTAATACCCTCAAAATTATGGCCTTTAGGGCACAGTCAACGCTTCTTTAAATTGTTCGAGTGTTTGCGGACGGTTTTCAGGGTTGGGTTCCATAGCCCAATCGATGGCTTTCAGCAAATAGTCGGGAAATTTACGTTGAAACGCTTTCGTCGCAGGCATCAGCGTATCCTTTAACACGCGTTCTACCGATGGGGCGGGGGTTTTATTTTCCAAACAGGTCCGCATACTTGCGCCAATGGCATAAATATCCGTCCAGGGGCCAAGTATTCCTGCCGTATCGTATTGTTCGATTGGCGAATAACCGGGCGTTAATACCGTGTCCAATTTGTTGGAACGTTGTGGGCTGAGTTTCTGAATGGCGCCGAAATCCAGGAGCAAGGCATCGTAACCGGGACGCACGAGAATATTCCCGGGTTTAATATCAAGATGGACAAAGTTCTGCGTATGTATGTAGGCCACACCCGAAAGTAAAGAATTAAACAGCTTCAATAAAAATTCTTCCGTAACAGGAAGCATCTTTTTATTAATCACTTTATCCAAAGTTACGCCGTAGTCGTAAGTCATCACCATATAAACAGTGTCATTGGCCCTAAAAAAATTAATGACTTCGACAATATTCGGGTGTTTCAAAGCTGCCAACACTTTAGCTTCTTCAAAGAACAAGGCCCGGCCCCGTTTAAACATCGCCTGAGTGTCTTTGCCATTCGCCACGACCACATTATTCCAGGTTCGATGGGCGAGTTTTCTGGGCAAATATTCTTTAAGCGCAACCTGAAACTGATCTTTCATCTGGCGCGCCAGATACACCGAGCTGAATCCGCCGTGCGCCAATTCCCGCTCAATCATATACTGGTCTATAATGGTGCCGGTCTGTAGATAATTCCACTGCTTTGGGTAAGTTTCCGGATCGTAATATTCAGCCATAACATGTTGGATAATTTGGGACAAGCTCCATTATAGGTGAAAAATGATAAGAAGCATGACCGCTTTTGCAGCCGCCGAAACCGAATTAAACGGTCTAGCGTTAAGCTGCGAATTACGTTCCGTTAACCACCGTTACCTGGATATTACCGTTAAAATGCCAGATCGCTTGCGTTTTGCGGAGCCTGACATCCGTTCGGTCATCGCAGGAAAAATCAGCCGGGGTAAAATCGAATGCGGCTTGAGCGTAAAAAAACAGGCTGGTCGTCAAAATTTTATTGTCGATCCCGAAGCGGTCGCTTCCCTAATTTTAGCCACCGAGCAGATCGAACTGCAAATGGCTTCATCCCTTTCATTTTCAGCCCTTGATGTGCTTGCTTTCCCCGGTATCCAACAAGAACCCGAAGTAGATAAAACCGGACTTTCCCAGGCTCTCAACAACCTGGTCGCGACCACTGTGTCCCAACTGACAGAAACCCGAGAACGCGAAGGCAGGCAACTGAAGACGCTAATCGAAGAACGTTGCGTAAAAATCCAAAACCAGGTTACCGTTGCCAACCAGAGAATACCGGAAGTTACAGCGCATTTACGCAAAAAACTAACGGACCGAATTGCCGAAATCGCAATTCAACCGGATTTCGACCGACTGGAACAAGAACTGGTCTATCTAACCCAAAAACTCGACATCAGCGAAGAACTTGACCGATTGGAAACTCATATCAACGAAGTACTGCGGGTATTGGACCAAACTGATCCCGTAGGACGGCGCTTGGATTTTCTGATGCAAGAATTAAACCGCGAAGCCAATACCTTAGGTTCCAAATCGACCGACAAAGATATGACGCAAGTCGCCATCGAACTCAAGGTGCTCATCGAGCAAATCCGGGAACAAGTCCAAAACATTGAATAAACCTATCAATCATCACTGCATAACAAGCCATTAGTAATGTCAATCGGCAAACTTTATATCATTTCCGCGCCTTCCGGGGCGGGCAAAACCAGTTTGGTTAAACGGTTAATCGCCGACGTGGAAAATCTGGTGGTATCGATTTCCCACACGACCCGTCCTATACGGCCCGGTGAAAAAAACGGCGAAGATTATTATTTTGTCGCGGCAGATGAATTCAAAACCCTATTGGACAACGGAGCGCTTCTGGAACATGCCTCGGTTTTCGACAATTATTACGGCACGGCGAAAACAACCGTCGAACAAAACCTTAACGAAAGCTATGACGTTATCCTTGAAATCGACTGGCAAGGCGCGCAGCAGATAAAAAGGCTGTGTCCCGAAAGTACATCCATTTTTATCCTCCCACCTTCCACAGATGTTCTGGAACAGCGGTTAAAAAATCGCGGGCAGGACGATGAACTGGTGATTGCCCGAAGGATGCGCGATGCCGTCACTGAAATCAGCCATCATGACGAATTCGATTACATCCTCGTCAACCAAGACTTCGACAAGGCATTGACCGAATTGAAAAGCATCGTCATCGCCAACCGCTTGACAAAGGAAAGACAGAAACACAACCTTAAAACACTCATCTCCGATTTATTAATATCTCCGGTAGTGGCTAAACATTAACTGATAAGCTCGAATTATAGAAGACGACAAACCAGTGGATCACGCCGTCATATCCTCAAGGGCGCAAGAGCCATGTTGCGTCCTTGGAGAACGAGAGCGTTTTCCGGATCATCCGCCCGACCCGCTCTGGCGCAGGGTGTTGTTCCAGCGCTCCATGTGGGCGGTCTCGCCGGTCTCCTTGCCGACACTCCGATGCCGCGCTTCGGAAAAGACACAGGCATAGGCCTTCCAGAAGTCGCTGAAGGTGCGGTAAGCTTCGGGTATCCTTGCCCCAAAGCTTCCTGCAGGTCGCCTCGCTCCGGTCGCTGTTGACGTATACCCAGAGGGCACAAGAGCCACGTCCTGCGGCATTTATGACCATTAGGTTACAAGGCCGTCCACGTCCACACCTTGTTGCCCCGCTTTTGGACACAGCCCCACACTTCGTTAAGCTCCAGGATGTCGCCGGGGCGCGACACGCCGAAAACCCGCGAAACGC
>JBGAWU010000018.1:0-14361 GCA_044227425.1 Methyloglobulus sp. | reverse complement strand
ATGGGTTGTCATAAGTGGCTTCGGTTTCTTGATGGTTTTTTGAAGATTCTGTCAACACGGTTTCTTCCGATTGCTTATATATAACTTTCTTTATCGCATTTGTTAGGCTCATGCTGCATTCCTCATATAGTCACTAAGTTTTAACCCTCGATTGGCAAGCCATTCATCTATCCATTTGTCACCGAATTTAGTTTCCAGTATTTTGATTGCCGCCACTGAATCTTTGTCAGATACACCGACAAACGCTAGGCTCAACGGGCCAAGTGCGAGATCAAACAATCGACGGCCTTTATCTGATGTGTAGTAATACTGCTTCTTTGGTATTGCCGTTGCCAGGATTTCTATTTGACGGGGATTCTGGTTCATACGTTTATAAAGGGCTGACGTTTCTTCGTCTCGCGCGTAAATGTTTGGCAGGAATATTTTTGCTCCGGTTGACTCGACCATCACATCCAATATCCCCGAATTTGCGGCATCAGAAAGGCTCTGTGTGGCCATGATAACGATACAATTAGCCTTCCGTAGCACCTTGAGCCATTCCCTTATTTTTTCACGGAACGCAGGGTGTCCGAGCATCAACCATGCCTCATCCAAAATAATGGCGGCGGGTTGCCCTTTCAGGCTTCTTTCAATGCGGCGGAATAGATAAAGCAATGTTGGCAAGGCATACTTTTCGCCAAGGTTCATAAGTTCTTCTATTTCAAATACCGTGAAGTCTGTTAACGACAACCCATCCTCTTCGGCATCGAGCAAATGCCCCATGTCGCCGTCAACGGTATATTGTTTAATAGCTGCCCTGATGTCTTCATCTTGTATTGTCAGGGAAAATTCTGAGAGGGTTTTAGCCCCGCTTTCATGCATACTCATGATGGCGTTGCCAATTTCATTACGTTGAGTGGGTGTGATTACGACACCGTTTAATGCTAATATTGTGTCTATCCAAGTCATTGCCCATGCACGATCCCCTTTGGTTTGGAGGAACTGCAATGGACAAAATGCAAGTTGTCCATCATCCGATGCGACCGTAAAATGTTTTCCGCTCTTTCCATGAGTAGTTGCCCTGATTGCCGCTGTCAGTGCGTACATTGACATTCCCTTGTCGAATACATATATAGACATGCCTTGATAGCGGCGAAATTGCGCCGCAAGCGTTCCAAGCAATGTTGATTTTCCTGCACCAATTGGCCCAAATATAAGAGTGTGGCCTACATCATCTACATGCAGGTTTAACCGGAACGGCGTATCACCATGAGTGACACAATTCATCAAAGGTGGCGACAAAGGCGGATAAAATGGGCAAGGGGCTTTGTTTTCTCCAGCCCATATTGTGCTGGTTGGTATAAGGTCTGCTAAATTCATGGTGTGGAGCAAAGGGCGGCGCACATTCTCTGTGCCGTGCCCAGGTAAGCTTCCCATAAATGCGTCTGTCGTGTTGACCGTCTCTATTCGTGCCGCAAAACCAAGGCGGGTTATGGCCTTATGCAACAACATCGCTGATGCTTCCAGTTTGCTTCGGCTTTCATCCATCAAGACCACAACGCTGGTGTAGTACCCTTGCGTCACTAAACCACTGTTAATTTCAGAAATAGCCGTTTCTGCATCTGCAACCATTGATGCAGCGTCCTGGTCTATTGCACCAGTGTTTAGATTAAAGACTTGATCGAAAAAACCACGAACCTTTTGCCGCCATTTTTTTCGATATTTGTCCAGATGTGACACGGCCTCATGAGCGTCCATAAATATAAAGCGTGAAGACCACCTGTATTCACAAGGTTGTTCTGCAAGGGCGGCCAATATGCCAGGCGTGGAGTTTAGCGGGAATCCCTCGATTGCAACGACCTGGATATGTTTTCTGCCTATTATCGGTATTGATCCGCTATGCATCTCTTGCCCACAAATCAGGGCATCGAGGAATATAGGATTGCTAGGAAGGATTATGGGTTGGTTTATGCCTGTGACGCAGAACTGCAACCACCGTAGGAATTCATCCTGGTTTACTGTTGTGCCGTCCTCATTATAAATTAGGTTGCTTTTAAGGCGTTCCAATTTAAGGGCAGTTGACAACGAGCTTTCTAAACTCAGGCAATCCCTTTTGAATGTATCAAGCAAGCCTTGTGTCCGCGCCTGGTTAGTTAAACCCTTTTCGTCATCATCGAACATCAATTCAACGAATTTGCTCTGTGCCAACATCGGCGGAAAGTATGTCACTGTCAATACGAAGTAGCCTTCGTACATAGTGCCAAGACCCTCAAAATGACGGCGACGCTCTTCATCAATCGCGGCGGTTATCGGATCAGGAAAGTGAGAAAGCCCAGCATCTATGTAATTAGGCGCTGTCCTACGCACTGCATCAACGTGTATCATCCAACCGTTGCCTTTACCGGACAACGCTTGGTTGATACGGAAAGAAACCATATTCCTATGCTCATCGGTGCTGCTCGCATTATCGTCGCCTTTGTATAGCCAAGCCGCCATAAATGAGCCATTCTTCCCGACAATAATGCCGTCCTCTACCATTGCCGCATAGTTGAGCAAATCAGCTACACCTTCCTCTTTAGAGCGATGCCTTTTTAGGTTGAGTTCCGCACCGACATTACGGATACGTAAAAATAGAACAAGGAACAGCACTATGCCTAGTGTTGCATTGCCGATAGCTATGGCTTCGTTCATTTGACGGTCTCCGTTTTTTTGGTTTGCGTGTTAATTTGTTGAATTGATGTTTGGCTTATTAGGATAATTTGGGGTTTTGTTGTTGTTGTTATTTATACGGCTCGCCTTGGTTTTCTCTAAAAGGAGTGCTTCGTGCGGGGTAATACTTTTTGTATTTAAGTAACTGGCGCAAGTACACGAAACGTAATAGAGGATCAGATTTCGCCATCATCCGAAATGCGAATAAAGAGAAAAACCACAAAACAAGGCCAAAAATAGTTGCCCTTATTTCTTGGGCGGAAAATATCAATGCGACGGCCAACAGCCCCGAGAATTGCACCAATTCACGATCTCCACCCATAAATAGGTTTGGCCTATTGCCTACACGGTGGATCGCTATCTCTCGTAATGCCATGTCACACCACCCATTTGTTGGTTTTTGTTGCGGCCTTAGCCGTAGTTTGAGCCACTGCATTATCAAGGCTTGCTATGACAGCCCCACGACCAAACAGCGTACTCATGATGTTTTGTGCGCCGACCAAAAAAGCCATCACCAGAATAAGGAAAATCATGGTTCGAAAGAACGCATTTAGTTCACCGCCGAAGATAAGCACACCACCCGCGACGACAATGCCGACAATAGATAAGGTAAAGGCTACTGGCCCAGTGACTGAGTTGGTTAGGGTTGTCAACCATGATTCGTATGGAAGTCCACCGCCGCCGCCTGTTGCCGCAACCACCTGTTCTGGCAACAGGGACAGCAATAGCATTGCAGCGACACCTGCCGCAACTTTAGAGAACAGGCTAGGCTGTGTGAAGGTATGGTTTTTTCTCATGGTTAATGCTCCGTTGTGGTTAGGTTAGTCGTTTAAGTTTTTTAATTGATATTCGCCATCCTGATACCCTAATACCTCTAGGACTTCCTCTACGCGGCGACCTTCTTGGGTTCGGGCGATATGTACTACAACATGTACCGCTTCCCCAATAAGCGGTTCTATTTCAGATGGTGCTGCTTTGTTACGTGAGATAAGGGACTTCAAGCGCGTAAGCCCAGAAACGGCGTTATTCGCATGGAGCGTTGCCGCGCCGCCTTCATGACCTGTATTCCAAGCATCAAGTAAATCCAACGCTTCTTCGCCGCGCACCTCACCGACAAGGATGCGGTCTGGTCTCATACGTAAAGTTATCCTAAGCAACCGTGTCATCGACACGTCTATTGTGGTGTGGTATTGGATGAAATTTTCTGCGGCGCATTGTATTTCGCCTGTATCCTCAATAATTACGATTCTTTCATAAGGGAACAACAAAACCATTTCGTTTATTATGGCGTTAACCAATGTAGTTTTCCCTGAGCCTGTGCCGCCAGTTACCAAAATATTCCTATGATCGACAATAGCTTTCCTTATGGCTTCGTATTGGGCGGTTGTCATAATGCCATCTTCTACATATTGCAAGAGTGTGAAGATGGCTATCGCCCTTTTTCTGATGGCAAAGGTTGGGGCTGGAACAATTGGCGGCAACTGACCTGCAAAGCGTGAACCGTCGATAGGAAACTCCCCTTCCAGCAACGGGTTTGTTGTTTTGATTTCTTTTCCGTGGAAACCCGCTACCGTCTTTATGATTGCTTCGGCTTGTGCTGGCCGGAGTTTTCCAAAGCACTCCATCCGTTCGCCTAGCTGCTCTACCCATAACCGTCCGTCTGAGTTCAACATAATCTCGACGGTTTTAGGATCATGCAGAGTTGTCAAAAGTGTCGCCCCCATGTCACGCTCAAGCTTTTTTATGGCTCTTTCTTTGACTGTAGCGTAGCTTTCGTCTGATTTGTCCATTGTGATGCCTTCGGTTCATTAATGGCTTTAAACTAAAGATATAGTGAAATATACACATTAGCAATAAATTTATTATATCCAATATTTATTACGTTATGGTCGAGCACCTATATCTGTCAAGATGCTGTAATTTCGTTTTTGTGTTTATTAAGCACAATTCCCTTAAGAGGGGATTATGTGGGGATGCTATAGGTTGTTTCAACCTATGTCAAGATTTTAATTAGGTTGTTTCAACCTATGTTGTTTGATGTGCCGTTATCTTCTATTTTTCCCATGTCACTAACTGCCTTCCGCAAGTTTTCTACCGCCCATAATGGACATTTAACTGCTGATTTTGCTTCTGGGCTGGCTAGCCATGTTCGTACTCTTCTCGGTGTTACTTTCCCGTGGAATGCTACGTTTGTCAGTATTTTTGCTGCCTGTCCTTGGCTGAGGCCGTGATTTTCGAGCAGCGCCCTAAATTCTTGCTGATTTTTTTTCCACTGCTCTAGTTCCATTTTGGTTTTATGTTTATTTGGATGTCTAGTTGATTATATAGTGCTTATGTCTGTTCTTGCTTTTTTTGGCGTTATAGTACAGCCCCTCTAGGGGCATAGCAACTTTTGCAGTTACGCATTGATTTTATCAATTTCCAGCTTTTCTTTGTTCAACTTACGTTTTTTGCGTGTATTAGACGTGATTCTTTTTTTCTGCAATGATGCTATTTTTTTCTTATTTGCACCTTCCCATTGGCTCACCATGTAAGCCTGGTACTCTGTCAGGATCACTGCTTTACGGACATAGCCATCAGGTAAACTTTTAGCTATTTTTTTGCCCCCCGCTAGCTCTTGCAATGTTTCTTGATCTAAATCGTTCGACTCCAGCAGAAACGGTAAGGTCGTATCCAATGCTTCGGCTATTGATTCCATCACCCTAAGCGACGGGTTGGCTTTGCCATTTGTTAAGTCGCTCAAGAACGAGTCAGATATATTTGCTCGGACAGCCAGTTCATGTTTTTGCATTCCTTGTTCGCCCAGCAAACGCAATATGTTGGTAAAAAGAATTTGGTTGTACACAGCTTAGACTCCACGATTTCTTAGTTAAATTTTAGCCGCGAAAATATATTTTTTATTTTGTTTGACGTTTACTATTGGTTTAGCTATACTCCGATTGCGGCTTTAGAAGTCAATCACATATATATTATATCGAACACATCTATTTAGCCTAGCTAAAGTTAGTTACATTGATAATAAAGAAAAAACGTCATTCGCCATATTTCTTTACGCCACTTTACTGTTAGGAGTTACGTTTGTCTAAAAGTAATCAACTTACTATAGATTATCGCTCACTAGATAAGCTGCCAGATTGGATAAAAGAGGTTATAGAAACTCATTTAGCGATCGAGGCCGAAGACGCCAAAAGCGCGGGTTGTCTGGGCTTCATGGCTCGCGCTTTGGTACTGGCGACGATGCCCTATAAAGACCCTAAAGCTGATGCTTTTAAGCGTATTAACGGCGATTTCAGATTACGTATTGTCGCTGGTTACGAAGGCGGCATTCCGTATGGAATTTACCCGCGTTTACTAATGTCATGGATTGCGACGGAAGCTGTCAAAACACAGTCGCCTGTTATTGAGCTTGGCGACTCATTAAGTAATTTTTTACGGGATGTAATCGAATTACGCAGGGGTGGAGGTCAGCGAGGTTCATCGACCCGTGTATCGGAGCAAATGAAACGGCTTTTTGGTTCGCTGATAACCGCTGAATACGTCGGCGGTTCAGATCACAAAGGCTTTCTTTTAAAAAACGTGCTTATTGCCGATGAATTAAGGCTTGATAAGGACGTTGATTTATTGTTTGACGAAAACAGAGATAAAAGTCTATGGATGCCACAAAATAAAAATGACGCAGGTAAATGGAAATCACAAGTAAAACTAACTGATACCTTTTTCCAAGAGTGCATAAAAAATCCAGTTCCGATTGATTTACGCGCTTACAAGGCTTTGCGCGGCTCACCTATGGCTATGGATGTTTATACGTGGCTAACGTACCGTTTGAGCTACACACAGCGAAAATCAAAGCCGATACGTTGGGAATCTTTAATGATGCAATTTGGTTCCAATTTTAATGATGATGATTTAGGGCAAGCTGTAAGGAATTTTAAAAAATCTTTTTTAAAGTCTCTTCAAACAGTCCAGGTTATTTATCCAGAGGCTAAAGTGGAGGTGAACGAAATTGGCTTAGTTTTAATACCTTCTCGGCCTCACATTTCACCACTGGCTAAGTCTAAAAACATTTCTCAAGCTGATTTGTTTGCGCTGAACAACTCCCATTATGGTGATGAACAACTACCGGATGCGTGATGAACAACTACCGCATTTTAGGTTGATAACCCTGTGGAAAAGCCAAGTTATCCGTGATGAACAACTACCGGAGAGATTAATAGGTAATATTATTTAATAAATCAATATGTTAACTGTATTTATGTCGTTTTGCTGCGTGATGAACAACTACCGGATGCGTGATGAACAACTACCGCCGATAATTAACGAAAAGCTTCTAAACCAGCGTACAGCAAGGCTTTGACGCGTCATAATGATTTTACCCTGTATTATACCTATATTTTAATAACCTATAGTTAGTAGGACTAAATTGTGGATTAATAATTATTGTCAAATCACATAATTAATAAAAAACAATAGATCGATCAAACCGGAGCACTTTATGAACAACGAGAACAATCTAACAAATATCATGAACAACTGGTAACAACGGTCTAGCTCATAAGGGGTTTTAAGGGGCGGGTTAGGATTATCACATCTAGCGAGGGCTTTAACTCATGGCAAAAATTATAGAATTTCCTAATAAGTCTGAACATAGACAAATTAGCCATATAACTACACCAAAGACACCAACATCACCAAAGGTGTTAGCAATCTTACCGAAGATAATAATCTACGGTATTAATGTAATTTGGGTTGTGGTGGCCTTGATCTACCCATTTTTAAGTTGGGTGTTTGGGTTGGATTGTGCCTTCCAGTTCTTTCGTATGCTGTATTACTGGAACGATTTTAAAATCCACGCTGGAGTAACCTTTTTGCTACATTTCAGCTCATTCGCTGCTTTAGCGGTGTTCGTAATGGCATATAAGCCAAAAGACTTTGTTTAACTACGCATTTGTACAATAACGCATTAATGAAAAAATCATTATCCGAGTCTCAATTCCAAGAGTGTACGAAAGGTTTGGATGTTGGAGCGCAAACGCTCGATATAGCTTACGGTGTTTTAGTCCAAGGAAAAACACAAGCATCGTTTGCCAAACAACTGGGACTCACTAAAGGAGCGGTTTCTCAATCAGTCAATCGAGTATGGGTTGCTCATGAATCAAAAAAAAACCTACCCAATGGACATAAATTGATTTCAGCCGTTCTACCAGAGCATCAAGCATACATAGTGGCCAAATGGGCTGAAGAGGCAAAGAAAAAATGGAGATAATTATGAAAACTCTCGTGGTGGCACAACAAAAAGGTGGGGTTGGCAAAACGTCCAGCCTTATCCACCTGGCTTTTGATTTTTTAGAGCGAGGGAAACGGGTTGTTGTTATCGACCTGGATACACAAGCAAACGCTTCTTTTACATTGAATGAATATAGCAGTGGCTATTTTGCTAGCCAATTATTCGATAATGATGGCGATACGTTGCGTAAAGCCTTCGGCAATCTACCAGAAGGCGCACTGTTGAGCCTTGTTGCTTCTGATCCGGTTTTGGCCAATATGGAAAGGCGGAGCTTAACTGATGCGAGTGCGTCCTTTAAAGACAACATAGCAGCCTTGGCAGACTGCGGCTTTGATGTGGCGTTAATTGACACCGCCCCTGCACTTGGTGTTACTTTGGCGGCTGCTTTATATTCGGCTGATTCCGTGCTGTCACCGATAGAGCTTGAGGTATATAGCCTTCAGGGGATTAAAAAAATGCTGACGACGATAGCAAATGTACGGAAATTGAATACAAAGCTAAATTTCTTGGGTATGGTTCCAAGCAAGGTTGATGCTCGTAATCCACGGCATCTACGGCATCACGCCGAATTGATTGAAGCGTACCCGCAACTCATGATTCCAACCGGAATTGGTTTAAGGAGCAGCATAGCAGACGCCCTTGCTTCCGGTGTTCCGGTTTGGAAGATTAAAAAAACGGCTGCTCGAAAGGCATCAAAAGAAGTCAGAGCCTTAGCAGCTTATGTTTATGACAAAATGGAGATCGCGCAATGAACACAGTCACGCCAATTAAACCGAAAGCAGGTAAATCAAGCCTTGGGCTAGAAAATATGGGTGATCTTTCTTCCTTGCTTAACGCTCCCACTGCCGCAGACGGCACTCCTTCCTTGTTACAGCTAGACCTAATAGATGAAGACCCAGGGCAACCAAGGAAAGAAAAAAACAAGGGTTACTCCAAAGAAAAAATGGAAGAACTTGAGAACAGCATTAAAGCCAGGGGCGTAAAAACTCCAATTTCAGTCCGTAAAAACCCTAATTCTCCAGGCCGTTACATAATCAACCACGGCGCACGGAGAGTTAGGGCATCAAGGAATCTTGGCTTAAAAACCATTCCTTATGTTCTCGATGAAGATTACACGCGTTTAGACCAAATAGTAGAAAACTTACAGCGTGAAGACTTAAATGCGATGGAAATCGCCACGATCATTGGTTTTGCCTTAAAAGAAGGCATCAAGAAAAAAGATATTGCAATAGCAATGGGTAAATCTAATACGTTCGTGACAATGCACACGACGCTTCTTGACCTGCCAGATTATATGTCGGAAATTTATCATAGCGGTCGTTGCTCTGACGTTACGCTTATCTATGAACTCACGATGGTAGGGAAAAAACATCCAGAAGAATTAAAAGTGTGGTTGCAGGATGAAACGATGGAAGAAATCACAAGACTGCCAGTTAAGTTGTTCCGTGAATATTTAGCCAAAAAATATGGAGACAATGCTTCTGGTGATAACGATGTTGACAACAACAGTGAAGGCCAAAACAACGATAATCAAGGTCTGGACTCCATAAAAGAAAAGGACGAAAAACAAGACGACCCCGCTAAATTTAAAAAAGCAATCATCAAGGTTTATCACAACAAAAGGGATGCACGATTGCTAGTGAACCGTCGGCCAGCATCAGAGGGTTATGCTTGGTTAAAATATGATGATGATGGGCATGAGGTTGAAGCTGATCTTCGTGAGGTTTCACTTATCGCCGTTATTGAAGGGTGATGTATAGCGGGAAATAAATTTTAGCCGCGAAAATTTTTTATGGCATTTTGCTTATTTACGCCAATGAAATAATAATGGGAATTGGGCTAGAACGCCAGAAGCCAAAGGTGCGCTAGTCCACGAACGTAACCGCCCTCTTTCCATTGTTGAAAGAAATGAATATATTAAGGGATGTGAAAAACTAATTATTCTCCTAAAGGAAAGAGGAGCTTGGGCCGATGCTGTTCCATATATAAATAATTTAATACTCCGGTCAAGGCAGTTACATTATTCTGACAATATTACCACCCATATCAATAAACCAATGAAGCAACGATTACTTGTAATGAACGGACAAAGGCTCTTGCAAAAAGAAAACGAAGGGCAGTGGGTAGTTGAAAAAGTCGATAAGGCCGGAACGATAAAGCCTGGTGTCTACAACATACATTTGGCGGCACAGGCTGATAAGGCAAATACTTATGATGGTGTAGTGATGCACTCCGATAAGGATTACGTGTATCAGCGTGTCGGTAAAGGATACATAAAACATGACTGCAGTTCATTCGATAAAACCCCTGGTAATGGCAGTGACGTTAGTATAAAATATAACGGCAATACGGCGATTATATCGGCATCCTCAATTAAGCAAGGGAGAGGTCTGTCCAGATAATAATTTTAGCGGCGAAAATTTTCGGGGGTTTTATGAGCGTACCAAGCGAGCAAACACAAACTTTTACGAAAGGAAGGGATGCTGATATTATCCGGCAAGCAAGCCAAGACTTAGAAAGCCAAGCGGACTCTTTGTTAGATGAAGCGCGGGAAGTTGACTCGGAACAATCAAGCCTTGTTGACACGTCTCCGCTTGATTCACAATATAACGTCGCCCTTCAAACTCAAGTTGATGCAAAGCACGACCAAGCAGAACGCATTGAGGACAGGCTGGAAAATCTTATCGAGGTGCAGGCATCAAGGCTGCAATCAATACAATCGCAACAGCCAGGTATCTTGGCTTTGCCAAGCACAAGGCAGCTCTGGCAACAACAAGTGCAGCAGCAACAAAATACAATGCAAAAGTTGCGCGGAAGGCTGGAAGTCGTCCGTGAAATTAAGGAAGGCATGGGCATCCATAGCCCTAGAATTGAAGAATTAGCAGCCCACAAGCTGAAATTCAAAGAGCCAAGCCTGTCTAGCGATTGGATAGATATGCAAGAAGCACAACGGCGGCATCAAGCGTTAATGCGGAAGCAGGAGCAAGACAAGAAAAGACTACTGAGCAATGACGTTGGAGATAGTGAGCGCCAGTACGGGCGCGGTTTAAGTCAAAGATTAGGCGGTTAATTAAGGATGAGTTGAAAGGACAATCACGGTTTGACGAAGCGGCAAGCGTAAAAGAGGTGCTTGATGTTTTGGATAGTGTCTTTCCCTAACGGATAACAGTCCATAACACGACCGCAGCGGCTACCATAGTAATACACGAAGCCAGGACATTAAGGATAGCGATTGTCCTGGTTGCGTTAAGGCTATTAGCGACAGTTTTCAAAGATTCATCTAATTCTTTCCGCATTGCACTCGCAGTAACCTTTGCGCTTCCCTGCATGATCTCACCCATAGCATCCTTCCCCGCTTGCAGGGACGCATTCAGGATGCGCTCAGCCTTATCCTTGGCATCATTTCCCCACCGCATGGCAGTCCCTTCCATTTCCTCTTTGTAATGGTCTAGCATGGCTTGCTGTGCTTTCTCGCTGTCCTGCATAAGCCTGTTATTGATGGTTTGCAATATCAATATCGGATCATCGCGCGAAACGGCTATGCCGTGTTTAACGGCAATTTCTTTTATAAGCTCGTCGATGTTGTTAGACATTAAAGCACCGCCGCTTTGTCCATTTGCCCAAACAGGTCACTTTTTGCGATCTTGAGCCGCTGCCTTGTCATGATGGTAAGGGAACTCAGAGCCAACGCTTCATCAAAGGTCAAGCGATCTTGCAGCATGTCCCGTAAGTCGCGGCCAGAAGTGTCTTCCTTAAGGTCTGGTATTTTTACAATAGCCGACACGCGATCTTTATTGGCGGTGTACGCCTTCATTTGTTCGAAGCCCTTGCCTTCATGTTCAATAGGCCCCCAAAAAGGGTTCAACCAAACGACGAACAATGCTTCGCTTGGGAATTGTCCGGCAAGTTGGGCAAACCCACTTACCGTATCAAGCAATGCTTGGCTTCCGGTAATGACCGTATGGACAACCATCTCATGACCCATTTCTTGTAACAATGCGGGGACTTGGTTGCTGATGAGATAGTGTGTGAGAGGCACAAAAGAACTTGCACCATTGTCTATTATCACATCGTCTTTTGAATGCGCGATCAATTCAACTAAAGTATCAAAGTTGCGCGGTTTAATTTCGTCGCCTTCCATAATTTCCAACAACCGGACATTGAGGGCTTTAAAGCCGTGGAATGTCGAGTTCACCGGATCGGTATCAATGCAAAGCGGCTTTTGCCCTTTGCTTTTTTTGTACTGGGCAATCATTGCCGCGATGAATGATTTACCAACGCCGCCCTTGCCCTGAAGAACCATGTGTATTTTTGCCATTAGATTAAATCCTCTTTGTTAGGGTTGTTGTTGAATGTAAAGCCGGTTGCAATCGGCTTATTTTGTTTCTTGTCACCCGATGATTTAGCCTGGTCTGGTAACACTTTCTTTCCAGCGGTAGCATCGGATGATGGTTGTGGTGACAAGATCAAGCTGTTTACATAACGGCGGAACGCCTGATAACCAAAATTGACCTTGCCTTCTTCGTGCAGCGTGTCCCAGATAATTTTTATATTCCAGCCGTCATCCAATGCACCTTGAATTTCTGGCCGCAGTGCCAAAAATACCGTCCGGTTCTTTACATAAGGCGAAGGGTTTTTCTTGGATATCCCTCGTGCTGCAATGCGAGCCGACAACGAAAGCTTTTCTACCCTTTTTTCATCAGTATCTTTTGCCATTCTTATATGTGGTGTTTTTGGGTTTCTTTTGACATTTATAGTGTTGTTATTTCGTTTATATAGGATTATTTTTCTATATTACACCCATTTTTTTATAAAACAACCAACATTATATCCATAATTACTCTTGAAAAAACTCCATGTATGGCGTATAAACGCTTTAAAGAAGGGCAGGATGTGTGATGTAAGCCTACATGCAAGCATGTATTCTTTCATCACTACCCTTATTCGCACTACGTACTCAACGGGCATCCTGCTCTGCGAGGCAAACGCTACCGCGTCATATAAAACGGGTTTACGATGGATAAAGATAAAAGGGCAACGAGACGAAATAGTACGTCGATAAGAGTTTATTGCCTTCCAGAAGAGCATCTGCAAATTGAAGCCAATGCAAAAGCCGCCGGATTAAGCATGTCCACTTACTTGCTTAACATCGGCCTTGGCTATCAAATCAAGGGCATCGTTGACAACAACGAAGTGGAAAAACTTGCCAAGGTTAACGGCGACCTTGGCAGGCTTGGAGGGCTTTTAAAGTTATGGCTGACTAATGATGAGCGGACGGCTAACTTTAGCGAAGCGACAATTAGGGCGGTCTTGTCCCGTATATTGGACACGCAAGACCTGATGGCGGGCACCATGAAATCCATTGTCAGGCCAAGGGCTGAGAAGTGAAAATTTTAGCCGCGAAAATTTTTAATGATTTTTTATGATAGCTAGGCATATCCCGATGCGGTCTATCAGGAAAAGTGACTTTGTGGAATTGGTTGATTATTTGACCGACGAGCAAGAAAAGTCTGAAAGGGTAGGGGACGTAACAATAACTAACTGCCATTCTGACCGTCCCGATGTGGCGGCGATTGAGGTCGTCAACACACAAGGGAAAAATACCCGCGCAAGGTCTGACAAGACCTTTCATCTGCTTGTAAGTTTTCCGGCTGGTGAAACACCGGACGCAACCATTTTAAGGGCTATCGAGAAACGGCTTTGTGAAGGTCTAGGGTTTGGAGAACACCAGCGCGTTAGTGTCGTACATAGTGACACTGACAATCTTCATATCCATATTGCCATCAATAAAATTCACCCTGCCCGTTACACCATCCATGAACCCTATTACAGCCACAAGGCTTTAGCGGCACTTTGCGAGAAGCTCGAAAATGAATACGGCTTGTCCCATGACAACCATCAGGCCAAACACACCCGCTCTGAAAACCATGCCGCCGACATGGAACGCCATGCAGGTATTGAAAGCCTTATCGGATGGATAAAGCGGGAGTGCATTGACCAGATTAAAGCGGCGCAGTCTTGGGAAGGTCTGCACAAGGTGATGCAAGAGAACGACCTGTTACTCCATGAGCGGGGTAACGGCCTTGTCATGACGGCAAAGGACGGCACGACAATCAAGGCCAGTTCTTTAGGGCGGGACTTGTCGAAAAAACAATTGGAATCTCGCTTCGGTGTTTTTGTGCCGTCATCTGAAAAGATGGCAACAGAGCGACCGTTTAAAAGCTATGAACAAAAACCTTTACGCTCGCGGGTGGATACGGTCGAACTGTACGCTCGCTATAAAAACGAAACGGAAGGTATGACCGCCACACGGAAGCAGGTATTGAAAAGGTTGGTCGATAACAAAAACCGAAGCATTGAGGACGCCAAGCGAAGTGGGCGGCTTAAAC
>JBGAWU010000189.1:0-5385 GCA_044227425.1 Methyloglobulus sp. | reverse complement strand
GTAAATAAGGAAGAAACCAAAAACGACGCTTGCGGTCAATAAACTCCATTGAAATCGCCCGCGCATAACAAAAAACCCCAAGACAGTGGTAATCACCATGGTCAATGTTATGGCCACTCCGTAAGCGCCTGCCAGATTTGTAGAGGATCCGAATACCAGTACGAGCGCTATTGTTGCAGTCATTAGCATCCAGTTCATGCTGGGCACATAAATCTGTCCGATATTTTCGGGGGATGTCTGGATAATCCTCAATAAAGGGCTTTCCCCAAATTGGACGGCCTGTTGGGTTAAAGAAAAAGAACCTGAAATGACGGCTTGCGACGCGATCACAGTGGCAAATGTGGCAAGGATTACGAGGGGATAAATTCCCCAATTTGGCACCATTTGATAAAAAGGGTCGGTGATCTGGCCTGGATTGGCGAGTATCAGCGCACCTTGGCCGAAATAGTTCAACAGCAAAGCCGGCATTACCAAAAAGAACCAGTTAATCCGTATGGGTAGCCGCCCAAAATGCCCCATATCTGCATAAAGCACTTCGCCGCCCGTTACCGCAAGGAATACCGCGCCGAGAATAAAGAAGCCTTCCCAGCCATTCGCTAAAAAAAAGTTTAGGGCGTAGGCGGGGTTTACTGCGGCGAGGACTTGAGGTTGATGCTGTATGTTCATTACGCCAAGGAGGGCCAAAACTATAAACCAGAGCAATATAATCGGGCCGAAAACCATCCCAACACGCGTAGTTCCTTTTTTTTGAAACGAGAAAAGCAGGATAAGGATCGCGAGGGTAATAGGTATCACGAACGGTTTTAAAGAAGGTAATGCTACCCCGATACCTTCGACAGCGCTTAATACCGAAATTGCCGGAGTGATCATCCCATCGCTATATAACAGGGCGGCACCGAAGAGCCCGAGCGTTATAAGTATTTTACGGCCTCTAAACGAGGTGTTCCGCCATGGCCTTAGCAACGCCAATAGGACTAAAATACCCCCCTCGCCCTCGTTGTCGAGCCGAAGTATTACAATCAAGTATTTGATTGAAATAACGATAATCAATGCCCAAAAGATTAAGGACAGTACGCCGAGGACATTGGCAAGGTTGATGTGGATCGAGGTCACGCCATAGAGCGCTTGGCGAAATGCGTATATGGGGCTGGTGCCGATGTCGCCGAAAACCACGCCAAGCGTTGCTAAACACAGGCTGCTGAGTTTGCTTGCATCATTGTCGTTTGGGGTTGCATTGTTAGTCCCCAATTCTTCTTTTTGCGTGGCAGGCGATGTTTTTTGAGGATCTATCATAACCATTGCTTGTAATTGCCAGGTTTACTGTTAGTTGCGGTGCCAATAAGTATTTAACCTAAAGTATTTTAAACCGTCTGTCCTTTTTAGAGTACCTATGCCGGTGATGATAATTGGACGTTAATTTGTTTCAAAGCGATATTATTTGTTCTGGAAGCCGCTAAAAAATGCATTTCGACGGTCCAGTGCGAACGGTTAATTGTTAAGAAATTCCTTTCTGTATTTATCCGCCATTAGCCGACGATATTAAGGCTATAAACAGAACATCTGCCAAGTTTTTTATTTTGAATTAATCTCCGGCATTTATCCTTGCAGAAAGACTTATGGCAAGATTGGTTGGTTTCTGACGTCGCTCGTTCCCAAAGGGTCGGTAAATTCAATAATATCGGCGCGTACCGTGATTTTAGGTAAAGAGAACAAAATAAAATAGGTCGAAGTTTGTTGATGCATGACGTTGGCCAGGACTTGCGGCTTTCCCTCTGAAAACCCGGCAGAACGGTAAAGCTGGGTGATAGCCTCTTCGTATTCAGCAGACTTCAGGGTAAAAATGCCTAGCAAACTGAATCCTACGCTTTGCCCAGATACATTGGCTTTTATCAGTTTGAAATTCTTTTTCGATAAATTAACCGACGTTGTCGTTTGTATCTGGGGGTTTTCCGATGGTGGTATCAGCCCGGATAAAGCGGGCAAAGCCGGAAGTGCGGCGGCACATCCGTCCAGCAACCATATAATCGGTAATAACTTCAATGCCTTCATCAATGAACAGTTATTGTGGTCATGCATATTTTTAATTTTGAAAACTTAAGAATAGCCATTGGAAACAAAAAAAGACCGGTGGTTCAAATTAGTTCCCTGATCTCCATTGCTCACGGCAACTTTAAAAGCGAAGGTAGATCAAAAAGGGGGGGTGAGAATAGTAAGGCTCATCTATATTTAATAAGTTAAAGTTTGTTTCAGTGTGTCTCATGCTGTTTCAGTAAGACAGTAAGTGTTTCAATGAAACATTGGTTCATGTGCTGAATCCAATGATAGAAGATCCTAAATCGAATATTAATTTATTAATTTCATATAGTTAGGATTTATTTTTTATTTAGGCATAACTATTGCTTTATGTATAACGAGTTGCCCAATACACGATTAAATAGATTGTTACCTTATTTTTAATGAAGAGAAAAACCATGATATTCAGACAGTTATTCGATCAGGAAACCTGGACCTACACTTATCTAATTGCCGACCCGATCAACAAAGAAGCCGTGCTCATCGACCCCGTCAATACCCATGTCGATGAATATTTAAACATGCTCAGCGAACTTGGCTTAAAACTAAAATACACGTTGGAAACCCATGTCCATGCGGACCACATTACAGCCAGCGGTTTATTACGGCAACGTCTCGGCTCGCAAACCGGCGTAAGTGCGTTATGCGGCGCTGAAACGGCGGATTTTCAAATTAAAGACGGCGACGTATTCTCCTTTAGTAATGGCGAACATATTAAAGTTATCGCTACTCCGGGACACACCAAAGGCAGTATTTCCTTTTTGTGGCGCGACCGGGTATTTACCGGCGACGCTTTATTCATCGGCGGGTGCGGGCGTACCGATTTTCAAGGCGGCGACGCGGGCGCACAGTACGACAGCATTACCCAGCGGTTATTCACGCTTCCTGACGACACGCTGGTGTATCCGGGCCATGACTACCAGCAGCGGTGGGTAAGCAATATCATGCAGGAACGTACTACCAACCCTCGGCTGGCGGGAAAAACGCGCGAACAGTTTATCGAAATCATGAACAACCTTAACCTTCCTAAGCCGAAATTAATAGACGAAGCAGTGCCGGCTAACCGTTATTGCGGCCTGGAAGAAAACGAACGTCAGGATGCCGTCGTACAACGGGACTCAGCCCGTGAAGGTGGAAATTCAGGGGATGCCCCTGCGGCCAGTTGCAGCGTAGCGATACCGAAAGCCGGAGGAGTAAGCGTACAAGAGATGGTGGCTGCCGCTAAACAACAAATCACCGAAGTTACGGTCGAAAAATCAAAACAATTGATTTCTCAAGGGAATATTACGGTTATCGATACACGTGAAGAAAGCGAATATGCTGCCGGACATTTGGATAAAGCTATCTTGTTGCCGCGCGGAGTATTGGAATTCAAAATCGGGACAATGCCTGAGCTTGCCGACAAAAACAAACCCATCCTGATTTATTGCAGGACCGGTGGGCGCGCTTCGCTAGCGGCGCTAAGTTTAAAAGTCTTGGGCTACACCAATGTCCTGTCGATAGCGGGCGGTTATGAAGCTTGGCAAAAAGCGCCATAAACCTTATTGCAACGAAAAAAGCTAAAAAATTTGACGGCTGGCTTTTTTTAGGTGAAAAAGGTAATGCAATTGATTAAGTAGAGGCTCAAGATTTTTGAGCCCCTACCACACTATAAAAATAAATTAAAAAAATCGGAGGATTCATGTCACAACACTTTTCATTATTAATCATTGGCGGCGGTGCCGCGGGCGTCTCGGTAGCCAACAATATGCGGAGGCAAAATTCTTCCATTGCCATCGGTTTGGTCGAACCTTCAGAGAAACATTATTATCAACCCGGTTTTACAATCATCGGTGGCGGGACGTATACGCTGAAACAGGCGACAAGAAACGAGAAAGATCTTATCCACCCTAGCGTTACCTGGATAAAGGATTATGCAGAATCGTTTCAGCCAGACCAGAACACCGTCACTTTGCGTTCAGGCGGCACGCTGACTTATGACTATCTGGTCGTTTGTCCAGGGCTGCAATTGGATTGGGGAAAAATCAGCGGTTTAAAGGAAACCCTGGGTAAAAATAATGTCTGCAGCAATTATTCGGTAGACCATGTCGAATATACGGCGACGACGATCCAATCCCTGCAATCGGGTACAGCCCTGTTTACCCAGCCGCCCATGCCTATTAAATGTGCCGGTGCGCCACAAAAAATCATGTATCTTGCCGCCGACCGTTTCCGTAAAAAAGGAATTCTGGATAAATTCAACATCGAATTCTGTAATGCCGGGCCGGCGATGTTCGGCATTCCGTTTTTTGCCAAAGCTTTGATGAAAGTCGTTGCCAGTTACGGCATCAAAACGAATTTCAACACCAATCTTGTTGCGGTTGACGGACCCAATAAAACCGCGACTTTTGATGTGACCGACAGTGCTGGCAACAAACAGCAAGTGACTAAACAATTCGATATGATCCATGTTACCCCACCCCAAAGCGCGCCGGACTTTATCAAGCAAAGTCCTTTGGCTAACGCGGCAGGCTGGGTGGATGTCAATCCTAAAACGCTGCAACACGCAAAATTCAGCAATATTTTCGGATTAGGCGACGCAACGTCTACGCCGAACGCCAAAACAGCGGCGGCGGTCCGTAAACAGGTGCCGGTGGTGGTCGATAATATACTTGCCTTGATTAAAAGCAAACAACTTGTCGAAGGTTATGACGGTTACGGTTCCTGTCCGTTAACGACTTCTTTGAATACTGTTATGCTCGCCGAGTTTGCCTACGATGGCAAAGTGACCCCGTCTTTTCCGTTGTTGGATCCCAGGAAAAACCGGTTTATCTGGTGGTGGGGGAAAAAAGTAGGGTTTCCTTGGTTGTACTGGCACCTGATGATTAAAGGCTATCGCATCGATATCCCTCATTTGGAGTCGTACGCAAAAAAATTTATGAATGAAGGCTAGCTGTTTGGAGATAAACATTCATCCGGGAAATAGCGTAACCGAAACCCTATTCAATGGTTTCAGGTTACGCTGCTCAAAAAGAAATTTGGCATCTTAGATATTTTCACGAAAAACCCACACTGGAACGTTATGATAAGGAACTTGCGCGTGTCTGATTTTAAGTCTAATGATCATCAAATTGAACAATTTTTCCCCATAACGCATTGGCTAAAGGATTATACCCGCCGGGATTTTGATGGGGATATCTTCGCAGGCATAATTACGGCGATACTGCTGGTGCCTCAGGGTATCGCTTATGCTATTTTGGCGGGTTTGCCGCCGCAGATGGGTTTATACGCCAGCATCTTGCCCACGGCAACCTATGCCTTGCTTGGAACCAG
>JBGAWU010000188.1:0-5388 GCA_044227425.1 Methyloglobulus sp. | reverse complement strand
GAAAATAAATTCCTTCCGCTTTACAACGAAACTGGGCTATTGGAAGACAATCCGTTTGAAGTGCTCGATGCTAAAGGCGTCGGTCAGTTAATGAAAATGACCGCCGAGGCGGGACATAAAACCCGGCCCGGAATCAAGATCGGTATTTGCGGCGAACAAGGCGGACATCCCCATTCGATACGCTTTTGCCATCATATTAAACTGGATTATGTTTCTTGTTCCGCGCCCAGGATACCTATCGCCAGACTGGCGGTAGCGCATGCAAAATTGCTTGAGAACGAGTATTAGGGTTTTCTGATAACCCGATCTTAAATACGATCCAAGCCAACAAGGTGGATACAAGGCTAGAAAGGCTACCAGAGCGCTTTTATTTAGCCTATTCCAAAGCTACGGATGACTACACGTAACCGAATGATACTATGAGGTGTAAAAGAAGTTGACAAAATAAAATACGTGTATATACTCATTTATAAGAGAAATTACTTGGGATCTTTAATGCCACACCTCGTTGATTCATCAAAAATGCCGGATTATCGGTGCTGCCTGGACTGCGCGGGATTCAATCTCCGCAAAGCCAGCCGTGCAGTAAGCCAACTTTACGATGAAATACTTCGACCGACAGGCATTCGCGGAACTCAGTATTCTCTGTTAGTTGTATTGAAAATGTGCGGTTCTGTGTCGGTGACCCAGCTTGCTGAACATACTGTAATCGACCGCACTACCTTGACCCGTAATCTGGAGGTCATGGAAAAACAAGGACTGGTCACCATTGCCCCTGGCGGAGATCGCCGTACCCGTATGGTGACGATTACCGAAGCTGGTGCTGCTGTTTTGTCGAAGGCTTACCCATTGTGGCAACAAGCCCAAACCAAGATAGTAGAGGCGATGGGCGGGGAACGCTTAAAGGCATTGATGGCAGATTTATCTGTTTTGATTGAAGTGTCCAAGGCAGGTTAATTTTTTCAGCCATTTATGTGTATCTACATTTATTTTAGGAGATAGTCATGAATAAGAATACGAAATTCGCTAACAAAGTCGTGATTGTTACCGGCGCATCCAGTGGGATTGGCCGTGCGACGGCTTTGGCGTTCGCCCGCGAAGGCGCCACTACAATTTTGGCTTCGCGTTCACTTGAAAAACTCGAAAAGGTCGCTGAAGAAATCCGCCGTTTCAATCCTCACGTCAGGGTATATCAGACTGACGTATCTTCACAGGAACAGGTGGATAAGATGGTTATTAATGTCATAGCTGAATTCAAAAAAGTCGATATTTTAATTAACAACGCCGGGGGCAGCAAAGTCGGCCCGGTTGAGCAGCACGGATACGTCGATGATGTCCGGGAGCTATTTGAGACGGATTTTTACGGTAAGATTTTTTGTGCCCTAGCGGTCTTGCCGATTATGCGGCGGCAAGGCTTTGGCGCAATCGTCAACCTTTCTTCGGTCGTCGGACGCAAGGCATTCCCCAGATTCAGCGCTTATTCGGCAGCGATGCACGCTATCGCGGCTTTTTCGGATGCGCTACGCCAAGAAATGAAAGGGACAGGTATCAGCATTTCGACCATCCATCCGGCATTGACGCAAACCGCCTTATTGGAAGGGGTTAAACCTGTCGATATTCCCGCTCCTTTCCGAAAAATGACACCGGTTACGGCTGAACAGGTTGCGGCAAAAATTCTTAAGGCAGTACTTAAACGGCAAGCCCGCGTAATCATTCCTTGGCAACCCCGGTTTCTGATCCTGGGCGAAGCCCTTTCGCCATGGTTAGGCGACCTGGTGGTGCGCTTACTTCAAAACCAGGTATTCATAACACTTATTGGAATGTATCGGGGCAGGGTATACCAGCAATCCAACACGGCTAAACTCCGTGAAAACACAATAGGAACAGTTCAAAAGTAACCGCAGGCATTTTTTTAAATAAAAACGTGTAGCTACATTAATATAGGTCGATATATGTCCAGGTTCATTGATTTTCGTCTTGTTAAATACGTTGCCTATCTGGTTTGCTTACTATCCTTGTTTTCGGGATGCTCCAGCCAAGAACACGACGTTAAATTGCCGCTTCGTCCGGTAAAAGTTTTCCGGATCCAAAGCAATAGCGAGGGAGTTGAAGCCCACTATGCGGGCGAAGTGCGACCACGTTTTGAGACAGTATTATCCTTTCGGGTAGCAGGCAAGCTGATAGATAAACCTGTTGAAACCGGTGATTTCGTCAGGAAAGGCCAATTATTGGCACGGTTGGATTCCAGCGATTTTAGCCTGTCCGTTGAAGCGCTCAAAGCCCAGATCAATTCAGCGGAGACCGATAGCAATTTTGCCAAGGAAGATTTGTCCCGCTACCGGGAACTGCTAGACCAAAAAGTTATCAGTAACCCGGATTTTGATCGACATCAAACTGCGTACACCAACGCAACACAGCGCGTGATTGCATTGGAAGCCCAACTCAAACAAGCAGTTAACCAACTGAAATATACTGAATTGCTCGCTGACCGCGATGGAGTTGTTATCGGGTTGGAAGCGGAAACAGGGCAGGTCGTGGCGGCTGGTCAGCCGGTCATTAAGCTGTCCAGGCGTGAAGGGAAAGAAATTCAGTTCGACCTGCCCGAGCTGACTATCCATGCAGTCAAAAGCCGTCAACAAGTAGCCGTCAGTTTGTGGCCGGACGATACCCGAAAATTTCGGGCGGAAATCCGCGAAATAAGTGCTACTGCCGACCCGTCTAGCCGAACCTACCGGGTTCGAGCGACATTGTTGGAAGGTCAAGAACAGGCACGGCTGGGGATGACGGCTACCGTTTGGTTCTCCTCCGATAAAAATGTACATATCGCGGTACCGCTTTCAGCCGTATTCACGTCCCAAGCCCAGCCTAAACAACAGAAGGTATGGTTAGTGGATGAGATGGCTCATACGGTCAAAGCGGTACCGGTCCATGCAGGACCCATGTTGGCAGATGAACGCATTAGTGTCGATGGCCTTCAACCTGGGCAATTGATAGTCAGCGCAGGCGTACAACGCCTGAAGGAAGGGCAGATCGTGCGAATGCCGGGGTCGGAACCGTTTACTGTAAAGGCTAAAGAAATTGAAAATTCGGGTAAGCAGCCATGAAGCGCTTTAATTTGAGCGAATGGGCATTAAACCATCGGGCATTCACAGGTTTTCTCATTATGCTATTGTTGATTGGTGGAATCTTTGCTTGTTTCACGTTGGAACAACGTGAAGACCCAAAGTTCACCTTCCGCTTAATGGTGGTTAAAACCCTGTACCCGGGAGCAACGGCGCTTGAGGTTGAAAATCAACTGACCGATAGGCTGGAGAAAAAATTACAGGAATTGCCTAACTTGGACTATGTCCGGAGCTATTCGAAATCCGGTGAATCCGTTATTTTTATTACACCTCGGGAAGACATACCGGCTGCCGAAATTGCTTTTCTCTGGTATCAGGTACGTAAAAAAATTGCCGATATTAAGTTTTCATTACCCCCTGGTGTGGTTGGCCCATTCTTTAACGACGAATTTGGCGATACCTATAGTTTGCTGTATGCCTTTTCGGGAGAAGGTTTCAGTTATGCGGAACTCAAAGTCATTGCCGATTCAGCCCGGCAGCAAATATTGCGCGTTCATGACGTTGAAAAAGTCGATTTAATCGGTGTTCAGGATGAAAAGATCTACGTCGAATTTTCCGATAAAAAATTAGCTGAACTGGGTCTGGATGTGGCTTCGGTTGCCCAAGTGCTGCAGGCACAAAATGGGTTGACGCCTGCGGGTACAGTGATTACGCCGCAACAGAACCTGCCAATCCGACTTACCGGCCCGTTCAATTCAGTAGACGATGTGGCGAACCTTGCTGTCCGTATCGGAGGGCGTACTATTAGGGTAAAAGATTTTGCTCAGGCAAGACGGGGATACCTAGATCCAGCCGAATTTAAAATGCGTTTCAACGGCAAGGATGTCATCGGTTTGGGGGTTACCATGAACAAAAAAGGCGATGTACTGGCGCTCGGTAAATCGCTTGCAACGACAATGGCCGAAATTGAGGGCAATCTGCCAGTTGGCGTCGACGTTGAGAAAGTAGCGGATCAGGCAAAGATTGTGGAGTCCGCCATCGGCGAATTCTTGCGTACCTTTTGGGAAGCACTGGCGGCAGTACTGTTGGTTAGCTTTCTGAGTCTCGGGATGCGCGCCGGATCGGTCGTTGCCCTGACGGTGCCAATTGTATTGGCCGGAACGTTACTTTGCATGCTGCTGTTTGGGTTGGAAATCCACCGAATTTCCTTGGGTGCATTGATCCTGGCTTTAGGTTTGCTCGTGGATGATGCCATGATTGCCATCGAAATGATGGCACGAAAGCTCGAAGAAGGCTGGGATAGAATGCGGGCCGCTACTTACGCCTATCATGTTACGGCGTTTCCTATGTTGACCGGAACCCTGATTACGGTCGCCGGATTTCTGCCTGTGGGTTTGGCAAGGTCGTCGGCGGGAGAATATACCGTGGCAATCTTTCAAGTTGTTGGGATTTCATTGATTTTGTCCTGGATTGGGGCGGTTGTTTTTACTCCTTATCTAGGATATTGGCTGCTTAATGTTAAAACCGCCGTTCCTCAAACGAACCACAACCATTTTACCACTCCGTCCTATAACCGATTGCGCCGTTGGGTTGATCGCTGCCTGGAACATCGCAAAAAAATTATTTTCGCTACGGTAATGCTTTTCGGTATTGGCGTTGCGACATTGGCAAAAGTCCCGCAACAGTTTTTTCCGTTATCTAACCGTCCAGAGCTGATTGTCGATCTATGGTTACCGGAAGGGAGCGCATTTGCGCAAACAGAAGCCGTCGCCAAACGCATGGAAGCCATCCTAGCCAAAGACGAAGAAATAGCAAGCTATGCCACTTATGTTGGCGGCGGCAGTCCCCGGTTTTTCTTGCTCATTGTGCAACAATTGACCAATAGCAATCTTACTGAATTCGTAGTCGTTGCGAAGGACAATACGGCGCGTGAACATGTTATGCGGCGGATCAGGGAAGCAATTGCCACAGATTTCCCGGAAGTACGCGGACGGGTTATGCGTTTGAATGTGGGGCCTCCCATGGATTATCCGGTAGTGTTCCGGATTATTGGCGAAGATGCTGCTATGGTCAGGAACATCGCCGAGCAAGTGACTGAAATAGTACAGGCCAACCCATATACGGTCGATGTGAATGATGACTGGCATGAACGCATACCATCAGTCAGTCTCATCCTAGACCAGGATAAGGCCCGTGCGCTAGGGGCTTCGACTGCCGGCATAGCCCAGGCATTGCAGGCGCATTATACGGGTATTCCGGTTGGGCAGTACCGTGAGGACGATAAATTAATCGACATTATTTGGCGGGCGCAACATTACTTACGGAT
>JBGAWU010000187.1:0-5388 GCA_044227425.1 Methyloglobulus sp. | reverse complement strand
TTTACCGATTTTGGGTATCGGCGGTATGCAGTTGTATATTGCCGAAGCACCAGGATCGGTCAAAGAATCCGATTTGCCGCCGCGCATTGCCCAAACCGCCAAAGCCTTATGGATGGTGTACGCTGGCATCACCCTTGCCTGCATTGTCGCCTTGAAGTTGGTGGGCATGGGTTGGTTCGACGCGGTTTGTCACGCCTTTTCCGCAATGAGCCTGGGCGGTTTCTCCACCCACGATTCACGCATCGGTTTTTTTAATTCCTTACCCATTGAAATCGTATTGACCGTTTTTCAGTTACTTGCCGCCATTAACTTCGCCACCCATTTCGTCGCCATCCGTAAATTGTCAATAAAACCGTATTTTGACGACATGGAGGTGCGGGGGTTTTTATCCTTGGTATTAAGCAGTTGCGTATTGTCAGCCTGGATCTTGTGGGATAAAGGAACCTATCCCGATTTTTTCACGGCGTTGCGGCACGCCACTTTCAATCTCGTCTCCATCGCCACGGATTGCGGTTTCGCCACCCAAGACTTCAGTCAATGGCCTATTTTCGTGCCAATGTGGATGTCGTTTTTAAGCTGTTTGTCAGCGTCTTCCGGTTCGACGGGCGGTGGTATCCGAATGATCAGAACGATCATCCTGCTCAAACAGACCCGTTTGGAATTATTCAAATTTATTCACCCGGCAGCCGTCAGGTCATTGAGGATTGGCGACAACATCATCAGCAACAATATCGTCACTTCCGTGACAGGTTTCATTTTCCTGTATTTTATGTGCGTGGTCATTTTGGTATTTGCCTTGCTTTTGACCGGCCTTGATTTTGTCAGTGCATTATCGGCAATTATTGCCTGTTTTAACAATGCGGGCCCCGGCCTCAACCAAGTAGGCCCTGCAACAAATTATGCGAATTTAAGCGACGCGCAAACATCCATTTGCGCATTTGCAATGATTTTAGGCCGGGTGCAGATTTTTTCGATCATCATCCTGTTCGTCCCTGAGTTTTGGCGGAAATAAGGCTTTACTTTAGATCTAAAACAGGAGTATGCCCGACATCCATTTGCGACCACGCCGTCAGCACTGCCTTCACCACTGTCGCCAGTGGAATGGCCAAGAAAACACCCCAGAAGCCCCAAATGCAATACCGGAATCGTCACTAAGGTTGCCCCGATATAAGGGATGATGACCGATAAGCCCATCAAAACCGACAGCAGCATGGAATAGTTCAATTTCATGGTTTCAAAGGTAACATAGCTGACTATCCATAAAATAAAGACTTCGGTGAACTTGCCCCTGACATAGTTGCCGATTTGAATTTCAATCTCCTCCCAAACCCGGATACTGAGATGGCGGTCCTTAGGTAAATACTGCAATACCCAATCGATCAGGACATTTTTGTCTTTCAGAAAGAAAAACACCATCATCGGAACCAGAAAAAGATACACCATCGCACTAACCAAACCTATGACGGAAGCGGCAGAAACCGAGAGTACATTTTGCCCATAAACCAGCAACTCCTTCTGGATAGTGAACATAATCTCCTGAATTTTATTTTCAGTGATGAATTGCGGATATTTTTCCGGCAAACGCATGATTTGCGTTTGGACCCGGTTGATAAAAGATGGGATATTTTGTACCAGATCAACCGCTTGCTGAGTAATTAACGGCATCAGATAAAACAGCAGGAATACTAGCCCGGCCATAAAGCCGCAAAAAACGATTGAGACCGCAGCAAGTCGCGGTACGTGCAGTATTTCGACCTTGGCGACCACCCCTTCCAGAAAATAAGCCAGGACAATGGAAATATAGACCGGCTTCAACAAATCGGACAGCGAATAAATCAGGACAAAACTGACCAACAGGATAACCGCAAGGGAAAATGCCTGGGCATTCGGCAAAAAACGGTTGAACCGCTCTTTTAAAAACCGTGAATTGACAAAATAAGGGCCTGTATTCATTGCTGTCCATTCGAAATAATTATTATTGGGACTTTTTTACATTCTAACCGCAAACATCATTTTCAACCATGAAAAGTGCCTAAGGCTTATGCACAAATGAACTATCTGATTTTCAGAAGCGGTGCTATCGATTTTTAATGTTGAGTTCAATATAAGGGCAACATTGGTGATTTTCATCGTAGGACATCAACAAAAAAGCCCGGTTGATGAGGGAATAAAACTTGAAGGTGAACTTTGAAAGGATAGGATAGGTATAGTCGTAGGTCAGCCTGGGTTCGTCCGTATGGATAACAAGCATGTAAAGATCGTAGGGACCACCTTTGACATTCTTGGCGATTTCCTTGGCCTGAAGCCGCTGGGCAATGGATTTGATTAATTTTTGCTCGTCCCATTTCGCCGAATGCCCGGTATCCCCGCCCTTGTATGCCATAATTGCTTCCGGGTCTACCAGTTCCGTGACTTCTATACCTAATTTGCCGCCACCTGTTAATACCGCTTCGCAATCCGGCGGATCGTTACCGCGCCCCCGGGCAACCAATGAATTGAAAAAACCTGCGTTGGCTTTTTCCAGCGATTCTTTCAATGAATCGACAATAGCCCATTCCTCAAGTTGCCGATCCAGCGGCCAAGCAAAAAAATCGCCGTAACCGCGTTTTTTATGCTTTAACTGATCTGAATCGTACGATGCAGCGTCTGCATCGGGATCGTCCTTACCCATAACAGAATTTACCTACCAGTCAATAGGTTGAGAAATCGCTTAGAGGATAGCGCCCTTATCATAATTCATTAATCCCGATAACCGAAGCGGAGAATTAATCCATTCCATTTAGGATTATCAGTTCATTCGAACAATTTCAGGTTTGATCACAGGACTCCCGATAGACGCCAACATCCGTATAGATCCCGATAATAGCACCGCCCGAACCGATAAAATTAGCACTGGCTCCCAACGCCTCTAGCAGCCTCTACCATGCGCGAATAGCTTTCACTGATTTTCAGGATGCTTCTTCTCACGACAAAATTGCGGTCAATAAGTTGGCTAACTTCTGCTTCACTGCCCGTTTCGGTGAGCGCCTCCCGTGGATAGGTATGGGTTACGAGAGATGGGCAGATGACTCTTTAAACTGTATTCGGCTTATCCCGGCCCAAAGTTTGAGACTAACGCCGGTCTGGGATGGTTCAAATGGATTGCCGCTTAATAGCTTGGAATGACTCAATCCTGCGGGACGCGGATTTGCCTCCAAGAAAACCGGGATAATCTTGCCGTGTCGGTCATAATCGAGCAAAACGTCCAACCCCATCAACATCAAGCCGTCGAATAGGCTTGCAGCGCGTTCGGCTTTTTCGCGTATGCCGTTCCAATCCCTGATTTCTAGTCGAATAGGTTGATTGCCGCAGGCCAAACTGGAAAGTGCTTCATCGATAGGGACAATCTGCCCGCCACGTCCGCATGAGGCAGGATGCCGTTCATCCCGTCCCAATTGCGCATAACCGGACTCCAGGCAGTAGTGTTCGCCATCGAAAGCGAGATTCAACCGCAGCACCAAGGTCTGATTGAGCCCGGAAGCCGGATTTCGAAAACGTATGCCATCCCGTCGTTGCTGGATGATAGCCGTACCCTGCTCCCAACAACGTTTCAAATGGCTCGCCAGAAGCGCCTTTGAGCCAGAGTCACTGTGCTGAAAAAAAGCAACATGCTTTCCTTCGCTAGCCTGATTGGGTTTAACTGCGATTTCCGCATAACTCTCCAAGAAACCGGACGCCGTTGCAAAATCTCCTGGAGCAAGTTCTTTATAGTCCGGCACATCTAAACCCAAAACCGCCCAACCGAACAAGGTAGCGGCCTTGTCATCAGCCAGCCTCGATACCGTAGTAGCCGGATTTACCTGGACACAATTAAACCGTTCCGAGAAGGCCGCATGTTTTTCCTGTTCCTGCTCGCCCAGGCAAAGAAACTGGACACTATCGGGGCTCACGGGAACTTCAAGATCCGTTTCGATCAGCCTTTCCGCATCAAAATCGAAATAAATAATTCGATTGAGTTTGCCATCGGCTGTAAGCCAATCGATATGCGCACCCAAAATATTGGTATGTAGATAACCCAAATATCCAGAATCATAATCGCAGGCATCGGCAATTAAAGGATACATCTCATGGCTGAAGCAAACGGGAGCTGAAAATATCACTGCATGGTTCCGGACTCCCTTTAAGTTTGCCGAAAAATCATGCGGAGACAAACGTATTAATGCAATACATCGCTCCGGCGCCAATGGTTCGCTCACCAATGCTTCCAAGGCAAGATCGATGAGTCGGTGGCAATAATACTGTGAAGTTCTCAACATATAGGCAATAGACGCCCAGTCAAGATCAGGAGTTTTCCAATCCCCATCTGTCGAGCTGATGATTGTTATAACGTCGCTTAGCCGTTTTTCTAAACGGGCGACTAGGGTTGGCATGTTATACCGGTTTATTCGCCGATATTGAGCTTCATCGTCTCCAAACTCCGTCAACAACAGGTATTTAAAGAAAACACTGACTTCATCGGATGTTAAAGACGAATTGGCGCTAATGCTCAAGCCATCCCGAGCCCTCTTCAAGGCTTCATGCACCTGACGGCAATCAAGAAAACAAGTCACCATCAGGATTTAAGGCGTTAAGGTAACCGTCTCCGGCACGGTTCAAATCTTTCAACACGATTCTGGCATTTGCCCCGATCCGATCCCAGTCCGGGTTGCCGCCTTCGTTTCGAACACGCTCAAGCTCATGGTGCTCTTCACGTAAAGCCACACGATCCCATAAACCCACACCGATATTCGGTTCAATAAGCACTATGCGCCAGTCGACTATGTTTCCCAATATACGGCGACCACCTTGTTGCAATATAAAACGGGAACCTGAGCGATGGCCGGTTTCATCGAACAGTGGCTCGATCTCAATCAACACGCCTTCCTGATCGAACAAAGGAGCGATCAGAAAATCCAGCATCATATAGCGTGGAATACCGTAGGACACGCCCATCAGGTCAGCACCCACCGTCCGTCCAGTTGCTGCTTTATACGCATCAGCGCCACGCGCTTCGTAAGAAGCCATAGTTTCCATAACGCGTCTTCCGGTTTCGGCAAGTTTTCCGAGGATGCTATTCCGGTGTTCGGGACGGATGTATTCCGGAAGCAATTGTTCGAGAGTTCCGCCCCTGCCTACATTGGTAATCAACTGTTTGCTGCTGAGGGTAATCCAGTGGGAAATATGCCATTTCCTTTCGTTATCCGTCCCAATAGGATTCTCTGTGGATAGAATGATGCGGTGAGAACCGAAAATCGGCGTATGTGGCTGACGTTGACGGTTGACGGCGCTACCCCATTCCACAATTTGCCGATGGATGAAGGCGCGCATGAATTCCTCGGTAGCCCAGTGTTCTGGAGAACTTAGGATCAC
>JBGAWU010000186.1:0-5396 GCA_044227425.1 Methyloglobulus sp. | reverse complement strand
TGTTGAAATGGTGCATCGGGAGCGATGAGTTCGGCGGTGTCCGTGTTGATACTTAAATTGTCGGCGGTATACTGAATGGCGAAATAAGCCAGCAATGTAATGAGCGTTAACACCAGAAAAGGATGGCGGAGCGTCCATTCCCCCCATGACGAAAAACTGTTATGCACTTTTGTTTTTAACGACATTGAAATTCCGTTTGCTTTAGCATTAATGTAGGGTGAGTTGGGGCGAAGCATTTAATGCATCGCTTCGGGATTCGATCAGTTCGTTGCCTTGCTGCTGGATGAATAAAGTGGCAATTTTATCCTTATTAGCCGCTTTCATGCCGTCTTTTTGTCCAAGGCAGAGTAATGCGGTGGACCACGCATCGGCAATTACCGGGTTTTGATGGATGACCGTGACCGAAACCAGGTCGTGGGTAACCGGATGTCCGTTACGGGCGTCCAGGATATGGCTGTATCTGACGCCATTGGCATCGAAATAATGATGGTAAGTGCCGGATGTCATCACCGCATACGGTGTGTCTTTGGGCATGTCGATTGCTTTGTGCAGTTTTTGCTCGCCTGGCAAGGGCTTTTCGACAGCAATGCGCCAGGGTTGCTGGTCGGGTTTATGTCCGTTAGTTTTCAATTCGCCGCCGATTTCGACTAAATAATTTTTAACGCCATTTGTTTCAAGTACCTGGCTTATTCTTTCAACACTATAACCTTGGGCAATAGAGGACAAGTCTACTTTCAAGTCGGCTTGTTTTTTTCGGAGTTGTGTTTCATCTACCGTTTCCAGCTTTTCCATCCCGATTTGCGCCATCGTCTTATCGATTTCAGCTTGCTTTGGGATTGTCTGGGTTTCATTTTGAAATCCCCAAAGGTCGAACAAAGGTTTGATGGTGAGATCGTAACAGCCTGCGCTGGCTTGATGTACCGTTTGTGCCACTTTAACCAAAGCCACGATTTCCGGTCCGACAGTAAAGCTATCGGTATTTTCGGTGCTGTTGAAAGTTTCTATCGTGGAGTCGGGACGGTAATTGGAAAGCAGCTTATCGATAGTGCCGAATTCCGTTTCAATCGCATTGTTGATACGTTTGCGATCAACCGGCCCTTCAGACCAATAGCTGATATGATAAGTGGTGCCTTGGGCGTAGCCTTGCAGTTTTTCAATGCTTTGTTGTGCGCATCCAGTGATTGCCGACATGCCCAATATAAGGGGCAAAAGTACGAATAGGCTCGCATTCGGTCGGCAGTTACAAGAAACATTATACAGTTGCGGGAAAGACATCCCTGTCAGCTGGATTATCATTATTAATAATTAAATGTAGAAAATTTGTTAAAAACGCCACATTTTAACAAACGATTGTTTATCGTAATAATTTTTGCGCTTACTTGCGGAATGGCCGAAACGGAAGTTTCCGGTAATGTCGGGCGTTTGCAATGGGTTGTATCCAAATCATTATCCTTTCTTTTCATGGTCTTATAGTAGATACGTGGCGTTGCCCGCGAGTCATGGGAGCTGGATCGATTTCATAAGCACAGGTTCGGATGGAACGGGTACAATGGCGCCTTTTTATAGAAACCATAATTTAATTGAAATGACGGACACACTGGTTTTTGCACTCGATTTCGACGGCGTTATTTGCGATAGCGCAGTGGAAACAGCTATTACGGGTTGGAAAGCGGCTTCTGTGATATGGCAGGATATGCCGAAAGCAGCTCCCCAGACGATGATTGACCGCTTCCGTTTAGTCAGGCCCATCATCGAAACCGGCTATGAAGCTGTATTGGCGATGCGGTTGCTTTTCCTTGGGGAAACAACGGATTCCGTTTTTACCGATTACGGCGATAAAATCCAACGATTAATGAAAGACGCAAATATCACGGTCGACGACCTGAAAAAGTTGTTCGGCGAGACCAGGGACGCGTGGATTGCCGAGGATTTAGACGATTGGGTAAGGATGAACCCTTTGTTTCCCGGTGTGGCGGCAAAGTTAAAAAGATTGGGGCAACTTTATCCCTGGTATGTTGTCACTACCAAGCAAGAACGCTTCGTGAAACAAATTTTGCAGGCGAACGGCATCGGGCTGGCTGACGAAAGGATTTTTGGTTTGGACCGCAAGATGAGCAAGGTTGACGTACTGGCTTTGCTGCTAAAGTTGCATCCCGGTGCAAAGGTCTATTTTGTGGAAGACCGTCTACCTACTTTATTGAATGTTTTAAACTGCGATGCCCTTGCGTCCGTTTCCTTGGCGTTTGCGTTGTGGGGCTACAATACCGCAAAAGATAAGGCCGTGGCTGAAAACCACCCTTTCAGCTCCATACAATTAAATGATTTCCTGACATTTTAATAGGCGCAGGAAACACTATTCTGTTTTTTTACCGGAGAATGCAACATGTCACTTACTATGTATCAAGCTTCTGTTCCCGTATTCATCCATACCTTGGGTAATTTATCGCTTATCCTCCACAATGGGGTTCCCATTGCCTAAGAAAAAAAAATCGACCCATCGGTATTCGTCAATGCCCGTCTAGCACCGGATATGTATCCATTGAGTCGGCAAGTGCAAATCGCCGCCGATATGGCGAAAGGTTGTGCGGCAAGGCTGGCGGGTGTCGAAGTGCCGAGTTATGAGGATAATGAAGCCAGTTTTGCCGACTTACAAGCGCGTATCGCCAAAACCGTTGCGTTTTTGCAATCGATTTCCGCCGAACAAATCGACGGCAGCGAAGAACGGACAGTGACGCTTAAGTTACGCGGTAAAGAGGTCAATTTTATTGGGCAACCTTATTTGCTGTATTTTGTATTGCCGAATTTATATTTTCATGTGACCACCGCTTACGACATCTTACGCCATAACGGGGTGGAGCTAGGAAAAATGGATTTCATCGGTAGTTTCTGAACTTTACTTAACCTTTCTTATTGTGCAAAACACGCAAAAACAGCAAATTTTAACGTACTATCAATTATTTACAGGTTTGATAAAGAAAATCCAGATAAGTCGTTGGCTGACCCGAAAAGTCTGGATAAACATCCATTTATTTACGGCGCTGGCCTTAGGCTTTGTGTTTGCACTCTTAGGTTTTACTGGTAGCATCAGTGTATACCGCGAAGAATTGGACGTCTTGCTAAATCC
Organism: Methyloglobulus sp.; assembly: GCA_044227425.1. Taxonomy (GTDB): domain Bacteria; phylum Pseudomonadota; class Gammaproteobacteria; order Methylococcales; family Methylomonadaceae; genus Methyloglobulus. Next base: position 2,272 of record JBGAWU010000186.1, on the reverse strand, counting down.
GCAACTGGTTATAGACAACCCGCAGGGCGAATACCAGTCCTTGGACGCTATGATTGCTTCTGTGCGCAAGGCGCATCCTGACCGGCACGGGGAGTGGACCCTGGAGATGCCGATGTCGCCGGATAGGATGGCGACGGCGTGGTTCGATAAGCCTAGGGAAACTTTTTTCGAACGCTATGCACCGTTGATGGTGTCGGTCAATCCCTATACGGCGGAGGTTGTGGCTAGCCGATTTTGGGGGCAGACGTTAACGACGTGGCTGTTGGACCTGCATACGCAGCTACAATTTCAAGAGTTTGGCTGGGACATCGTCGGCTATAGCGGATTATTTTTAATGTTATCCGTTATTTCCGGACTTTATTTGTGGTGGCCTGGCGTCAAAAAGATTCCATCAGTTTTGCGGATACGGTTTAACGCAGGATTGATAAGGCTTGTGTTCGATTTACACCGGACTATTGGCTTGCTGAGCGCCGGTGCGTTGCTAACCTTGGCTTTCACCGGGATTCAATTGAGTTTTCCGGCGATATTGGAAGATATTGTCGGTTCAAGCGGAATGGCGCATGGCGAAACCGGGCCGAGTATTATTAGCACAGCCGTGCCCAACAACCATCCCACTGTACTTGAAGCGGCGGAATTTATCGCCCGTGCGCCTTTCCCGAATGCCGAATTGCGGCGAGTAACGACACCAGCGGGCAATAGTGGCGTTTATCGGGTCAATTTGCGCCAAAAAGGAGAGGTTAACCAGCGTCATCCCTATACGACGGTTTGGGTTGACCGTTGGAGCGGTCAAATTAGGGAAGTGCGCGACCCAAAAGCGTTCTCTACCGGGCAAAAATTCATGACCTGGATGTGGCCTTTGCATACCGGCGAAGCGTTGGGGCAAGTCGGGCGTTTCTGTTGGTTCCTTACCGGGCAAAGCCTGTTTTTTCTGTACATGAGCGGAATCGTGGGCTGGCTGCATGGAAAAGGCTGGATAAAGGATAGGGCGATTAATTTATACGATGTTTCGAAAATTAAACCAGCGATAAAAAAAGCAACCTATCAGTCACTCTTGGTCATAGATAAGATAATGAATTTAATGGCGAAAGAAGCGGAGCCATTATTCAAGAGACTGGTTATTATCGTGTCTGGCTGGGTTGAAAGAAGCGTTGGCTATTATCAGTCGCGAGCGAAAAAGTAAGCGCTAGCGCTTACTTTTAATCTTCTAAAGGTAACGATTTTTGAGTTCCACATAATGGCGGCTTGAATATTCCAAAAATTCCCGCTCCTGTTCGGTTAAAGGCCGGATTAGTTTTGCGGGTGAGCCGACGTACAGATGTCCGCTTTGAAGCGTTTTGCCGGAAGGGACTAATGCACCGGCACCTAACATGACGTAATCTTCAACGACGGCATCGTCCATAATGATAGCGCCCATCCCGACCAAACAATAATTTCCGATGGTACAGGCATGGATCACTGCCCGATGACCAATTGTCACACCGTTACCTATCCTGAGCGGATATCCCCGGTCGGTGAATTTGCCGTAATGGGTGACATGCAGTACGGAGCCGTCTTGGATATTGGTGTCGTTTCCGATTGAGATGCTTTCAACATCGCCCCTAATGACCGTGGTGGGCCAGATAGAGACGTTGTCACCGATGGTAACATCGCCAATGACTACGGCGCTTGGATCTATATAGGCCGAATTGCCAATTTTAGGCAGATGACCATTGAATTCCCTGATATTCATGGAAGATTCATATTGCTAGCTTATTGAAATTAAGAAGGCATTGAGCGCAATTAATTATGGCTGTAGCTTAATTATTCTTATGCCACTTACCCCAATGACGGCCGCGGTAGCAATAAGGACAAATAAACCCGATTTGATGTAGCCTGACAGGAGATTTTCCTGTCAGGCTGAAAATGCTTATTTGGTTACAGCTTCTTTTGCTTTTTCTACAGCAGGGGCGGCTGCAGGCGCTGGAGCAACGACTGCTTTTGCAGCATCTGTTGCAGCTGTGCCGGCGGCTGAAGCCGCTTCAGCCGCTTTGTTACCAGCCTCTTTCGCCGCATCAACCGCAGCGCTTGCGGCAGTAGCGGCACCTTGTGCAGCGGCGGCGCCAGCGTCAGTTGCGGTTTGGGCTGCTTGGCTTGCCGCATCCTTTGTGGCGTCAACCGCCCCTTCTACAGCAGCCGCACTTTTATCGGCAGCACTTTCCGCGACAGCCGCGCCTTCTTTAGCAACGTCAACGACTGCTGAGGTGCCTTGTTGAACAGCTTCACCAGCTGCTTC
>JBGAWU010000185.1:0-5402 GCA_044227425.1 Methyloglobulus sp. | reverse complement strand
CCTTCGCCGTGACAGATCACATAGAGGTGCTGCAGGTTCAACACCTCGCGGGCGGAGCGCATGGCGACCGTCGCTCTCGGGGAGCGGGTAAGCTTGATTTCAAAGCCCAGGCGTTTGCCGTTCTTGGCAATCAGCAGGTCGAGTTTGGCGGATTCGTTGATTTTTTGCGCCGCATCGAGAGGTAAGGTACGCGGGTCGCAGCAGGTTTGGCGAAGCTTCAACAACGCATCCAAAATAGTGATGTGGCTGCGCGAAAGGCCCCGTTCCGCAATGGCGTCACGAACCTTCTTTTCCATCGTCAACCGTATGCTTTCATACAGCGCGGCTTGCTTCTCGTAAAGCGGAATCGACCGGATAATTTCGGTTTTTGGTGGCAACTCGCTGGCAACTTCCTGCTTGGTACGGCGCAGCATGAAAGGCGCGACCCGTTTCGATAAACGGGATTTTTGCTCGACGCTGCCAAATGTTTCAATGGGCGTCCGGTAAAGTTTTTTAAATGTGGCGCTATCGCCCAGGAATCCCGGCATTAGAAAATCGAACTGCGCCCACAATTCGCCCAAATGATTTTCCATCGGTGTACCCGTTAGGCACAGACGGTGTTTTGATTTGATATGGCGGACGATTTGCGCGCCCTTCGATGCCGGGTTTTTGATGATTTGGGCTTCATCGAGTATCAAGTAATGATAGGGATGCTCCAGTAGTGTTTCTTCATCCCTGGGCAACAAGGGATAAGTCGTCATAATCACATCGTAATCGCGCATTTTATAAAACAATTGCTTACGCTCCGTACCCTGTAAAATCAGCATATTCAAGTCAGGAGTGAAACGCTCTGATTCCCGCCGCCAATTACTCAGCAGGCTCGTAGGGGCAATAATCAGGCTGGGATCTTTCATTCGTCCACTCTGTTTTTCCAACAATAAATGGGCTAATGTTTGGATGGTTTTGCCAAGCCCCATATCGTCGGCAAGCACACCGGCGAACGCATATTCCCGTAAGAATTGCAGCCAGTTTAGGCCGAGTTTTTGGTATTCCCGTAACGTCGCCTTGAGATTGTAGGGCACAGGAACATCGGCGATGCCTTTAAAGTCGGTTAATTTTTTCGCCAACTTCCTCAGTTCCTCACCACCCTTGATGGAAAACAAGCCATAACTATGACTTTCCATTTCAGCCAAGCTGGCTGCGTTAAACCGTGATATTTTTAACGAACCGTTTTTATCCAGCGAACTGCCGCCGAACATTTCCAGCAATACCGCCAGGAACGGTTTGATTTTCTCGCTGGGAATAGTCAAATAACGATAGTCGCTGACCGGAATATTGAGCAATTCTGGCAGGTTATTCAGGTCGAAATTTTCCAATACCGGCATGATCAACGGCAATAAGGGCATAGCTTGTCCATCGACCTGAATATTAAAACGCATCTCAAACCAGTCGTTCTGGCTGTCGCTGATTTCAGCATCCCAGTTGTCGACGCTTTGAAAGTTCAACAAAAAGCTGTCGCGGAATTCAATTAGCCAGCCTTCTTGCTCCAGTTGCGGGAGAACAGAATCCAGAAAATATCCCCAGCGAGCGGCGCTTTCTACGGACGATTTGGCATAACTGCCCAGAATGAGATCTTTTCCGGTGTTTTCTACCGCTGGCGTAAAACCCAGTTCCACCAACCGCGCCACCGCTTTTTTTTCAGCGTCAACCGACCGTTTGATCCGTATTAAACCTTGCGGCGTATTAATGATACTGTAATCTTTGGTCTCTTTTCCTGGAAGCAGCCAGCTCCCGTATTTGAAAGCGACCGTAATAAAATGCACATATTGCCGGGACTGTGTTTGTTCGCCGTAAAGGATGGCGTGAGGGACCGGTTCAAAGCCGGAAATTTCTTTAAGGTCGATTTTTTTAGGCGGGGGCAGGGCTAGGTCGGGATACTCAACCGTCAGCCGGTAGCTGAATTCATCCGCCACTTTTTCAGGCACGGGCGGTGCCGCCAAAATAGCCTTTAATTGCTGATAATTAAGGTTTGTCGAAGTAAACCGACCGATTGTGCCTGCTTTAGGGTCGATGTAGTGCGGGGGGTCGACAAGCAAAGGCTGTGCATCCGACTCAATTTTTGTATGGAGTTTAAAGTCGCATTGTGCCGTTAACTGCCAGTCGAATAATAATTCCCTCGGTGCACCCGGACTTAACGGGGGCGTGTCGATATCTTGCCAAAACAAGCGGCCGGTCTGTAATAATCTAGCCAGCGCGATAGCGCCCAAAGAACCCGTAATTAACGGCTCTGCCCCAAATGATACGTCAAGGGCTGAAATGATTTTAATGATCTCGTTATCTTCCTGCGTTACGAAACCATAATGGGTAAAATTGAAGCGAAGGTTCTGTATCCCGGTTTTTCGGCCTTTACTCAGGCCGCCGTACTTCTTTTCTTTGGTGACGATAAGCTCGACGGTTAATTCATGGTTGTTCCTCGCGGATTTCAGTATGTAGGCAATGAACTCACCGGAGCTGTCTGTTGTGTTGGTTTCCGGTTGCTGACTTAAACTATCCAGCCAATCGAGACAGCCGGATTCCTGGCGTTTACGCTCCCCGGCTTGATTGCCGTCCTGGTAAGCCATACAAACGGCAGCCACATGCTTACAGTTGTAGCCGATTGGACAGGAGCAACTTCCCTCTATTTCGGCAGATTTGAAACCGGGTCTCCAGGTAATCCGAATATTTTGTTTATATGGGGCATTTGCACTACCTTCGACAGCAGCGTTTAATTGTGTGAATAAAGCCCCTTCGCTGGTAACATTAAACTTGATGACAGAGCCGCCGGCATAGTATTGCTTGCCCCGCTCGTAATAGCTGATTCCGCATTCCTTGACGATATCTGAACGAAGCAATTGTTTATCGTTGACCATTTCCGTTTGAATGAGTTTGGAGTAACCTGATATTGTACAATAGATAGGGAAACGGCAAAGTGATGAACGCATCGTCTTTTGACATTTATTCGAGGCAGGTCTTTGGTGATTGATCTTATTAAAACTTTTTTGGCGTTTACGGGTTTGATGTTTTCCTTCGCGGTCAACGCGGCGGCCATTCGTAATTCCGAACCTTTAAGGTTAGCGCCGGGTTATAGCGAACTTAAATACCCCGCACCTATCCCCGGCGCGTATCGATTACCATTACTGGGCTTGGCCGCCGACGGCGACGTAATCGATAGCGAAGGCCGCGCCACCACGTTACATCGCTTAATGGGAAATTCCGGCAAAGTCGTCTTACTCAGTTTCATCTATTCAACATGCAACGATGTTAACGGTTGCCCGCTTGCGACAGGGGTACTCCACAAGCTAAAAAACCGGCTGAAAAAAGACCCTGAAACTGCAAGCCGCTTAATGTTGATTACCCTCAGCTTCAATCCCGAAAACGATACCCCGGACCGGATGAAAGCCTTCGGTTCGACGTTGCAGGACAAAGGTTTGGAATGGTTGTTTTTGACAACCCGGTCGGAACAAGAACTTCAACCCATCTTAAAAGCGTACAAGCAAACGGTGGAGAAAATCTATGATGCCGATGGCAATTTTACCAATACGTTTAACCACAATTTGCGGGTGTACTTGATCGATGGCCACAAACAACTACGCAATATCTACAACACGGAATTCTTGCATCCCGATACCCTGATTAGCGACATAAAGACATTATTACTGACCGAGAGTACAGCGCCGCGCAGGCTAGGTAAAGCAACCGATCTGTTAAAAACAATCAAACAACCGCCGTTAGGTTTGCCGACTGTTCCCATACCGCCTGAAAATCCGGTCACACCGGAAAAAGTCAGCTTGGGGCGAAAACTGTTTTACGACCGCCGACTGTCCATAAACAATACGTTTTCATGCGCCATGTGCCACATTCCGGAACAGGGGTTCACCAGCAATGAAATGGCAACGGCTGTCGGTGTCGAAGGCCGTACGGTCAAACGTAACAGCCCGACTTTATACAATGTCGCCTATCTGCAAACGCTGTTTCATGACAGCCGCGAATCTACGTTGGAGCAGCAGGTTTGGGGGCCGTTTTTGGCGCATAATGAAATGGCGAACCCATCGGTGGGTTACGTCATCGACAAAATCAGACAAAGTCCCGATTATGATGGCTTATTTGAACAAGTTTTCGGTAAACCGCCCGGCATGGAAACTATAGGCATGGCTATTGCCAGTTACGAACGTACCTTAAATTCGGCGAATTCGCCCTTCGACCGCTGGTATTACGGTAAAGACGGGGCTGCGCTTGATGTTAGGGCCAAACGGGGGTTCGAATTGTTCACCGGAAAAGCCGGTTGCAGCCAATGTCATAGCCTCAGCAGCCAAGACGCCCTGTTTACCGACAACCGCTTACATAACACCGGGATCGGTTATAAAGGGGCGATGCATAAATCATCCGAGCCGGTTCGCCGTGTTCAAGTCGCACCGGGGGTTTATGCCAATGTTCCGACTGAAATAGTCGATGCCGTGTCGGAAGCAAAAACGAACGATTTAGGCCGGTACGAAGTTACCCAAAAACCGGAAGACCGGTGGAAATATAAAACGCCGTCGCTACGAAATAGCAGCTTGACCGGGCCTTATATGCACGACGGCAGCCTGGCGACGTTCAAAGATGTAGTCGAATTTTACAACCGCGGCGGCATCGCCAATGAAAACCTCGACCCGCTCATCAAACCCCTCAACCTTAACTCATCCGAGGTTGATCGGAAACAGTCAATAATGCAGGCTTCTTGTCAACGTGTCTTTTGAACCAACTATTAACGCGCTATTAGCAAACGGTATGGCTTTGCAATAACCGCCTAATGTAATTTAGCTAAAAATGCTGGGTCTATCCGGCATTCCCCTACTTCTGGATGATCTTGAATATCTTGCTCAAAATCACGGTAAGTTGGTGATTGAAAGGCAATGCGGTTTATTTTTCCTGAGGAAAACTCAAACTCCATCGCGCCGCCTTTTGTCCTTGGGCTGCCTTCTTTCGTGGTAAAAAGCAGGATGCCGATAGTTCCAACTTGTTTCCCAATCTGTTCTGGAATGATACGTGCACAACTCAGTTCATTAATACCCAAATTGGAAATAATCTGGGCTAATTGTTGTGCGGTAATGTTCAAGCCACTGCCTGGAATAGCTGTAGTTGCAGGTATGGCTACTGCCGCAGAAGCTATAGGGTCAGCCTTGTTATCGCCCGTTGTTGGCGTGGGGACAACAACCGTCGGTTGCAATAATTTTTCCAGCCCAAACTCGCCCAAGCGGTTTTGCAACAATACCGTACCATCGCCTTTTTCCGTGGTGGCAATTAACGGATAGAGCTGGCTTTCTATCGCCGCTTTATCGGTATTTTTAAGAAGCGGGATAAATTGCCGTTCTATCGCTTTAAGCGGCGCAAAAAATTGTTCTTTT
>JBGAWU010000184.1:0-5424 GCA_044227425.1 Methyloglobulus sp. | reverse complement strand
CACACTAAATATCGATAAATCCCTAACGACACCGAAAATTTCATCGACTGGTCTGGCATTAAAACCGGTTGACCCATTTAGCTTACAAATCCACTATACCTTCGATGGGGATATCTCAAAATGGGTAATAAACAACGGCGGCTTCGGTGGTAACTACAGCGCAAAAAATACTAACGTTACGCAAGTTTCTCTGGGCAAATTAAACCAGGCCGCACATTTTGATGGCCAATTGACAACCCAGCTAGAAGCCAATGGCATTATCCCAACGACTGGATACAGTGCCAGGACTTTTAGTGCGTGGATACAAACACCCCCTCAATCGAGCCCGCGTTATCTTTGGCCTTCAGGAAAGCCAAATGTTAACATCCAAAACTCCATGTTCAGGGTATTTATAGACCCATCCGGCAAACTAGGGCTTCAAGTTGAAGCAACGAAAATGATCATGGCTAACCAAGGCATTTTGCGTTTAGACGATCAATCGTGGCATCAAGTTGGTGTTGTTTTTCCGGGCGGCCCACAAGCCGTCCTAAATGATGTCAGATTTTATATCGACGGAAAGCCTTATCCCCCAGCTACCCATCTATTCCAGGGTATCTTCACAAACACCTCCGTCGACAAAGTACAAATCGGAGGAAGTAAAGCTTACATGGCTCCATGGTCTGGAAATCTCGATGACTTTGCCATCTGGACATGGGCGTTTAAACCAAGCATGATGAATGCAGTATTTAGCTGCGCGAATGGTCTCGGTTACGATGCAAGCAACATGGAAACCTTGCTCAAATTATACCGGCAAAGATCAGGAAGTGCTTTGGTTAAAGGCCGACTTTGGCAATACGCCACTGGATTATCGGGAGCACAGGGATATTGTAAACCAGGTACACTTGGCACATATAGCCTTGTGCTCGATAGCTTAGGACAAGGCCTAAAAGCCACCGTTCCTTAGAATTTCAAACTGACCGCATACAATATTCACGAATTTCAGAAACACTGTCAGAGCTTTATGCGTATAAAAAATTGTGTCCGGCTACATTAGATAACGCCAGCTAACTATTAAGGCTTACCTTAATCCCAAATCGTAAATGGCGTCCATGACAATTCCTGTGCCAATTCCAATCAATAAAATATCAGATGCCACCCGGACGAAGCGGTAACCGGGTGGTGGAACGCCGATACCCCTCATTAAGTCAGGTGGTAAGTCATAATACACAACATCCGGCGGTATCGGCTGGCCGATGGCCCATTTTTTTGCTTGTCCGGGCGGCAAGCATCCGTTGTTTTTCTTCGCCAACCCTGGAGGACAGTGGCCTGTACGGTATTCATTGGTAAAATATCCGTTTAAAAAAACGCGGTCGCTGTCATTAAAATACCGTCCTCCGGCATAATGCGGCCGGTCTTGGTCATGATTCGACTGGCCTGAATATTGGTAACCATGCCGCCCACGCTCCCTGTGCCTCTCGCTCCCATGCTGCTTTCCGTGTTTATCTTCGCCCGACCGTTGCGGTTTGTCGGCATTCGCCGTACCTGCCAAAATAGCAGTTATGCACACCGCAATGAGCGTAGTCTTTTTTGTAAACTTGATTTGTGCCATAAATCCAACCTTGGGAAAGAGAATATCTTGTCCCCATTTTGAACGAAATTTTTAGAAAACACTATTGCGGAATAGATAACCTGAAAACTGCCGACGTCAAACAAAAAACCTTTAAGCCAACAAGCCCTTAAGGCCTAATGCACTTTCAATCTGGTTATACAAAGCCCTCTCATTTGGGCTGAACCGCTCCCCGCCGAACCCTAGGAAACCGCCCTCAGTGCTGGCCATCGCCACTTTTTCCGCAATCGTCATCGCCCATTGTTTGTATTCCTCGGCTTCTTGAACCGATGCCTTTAACGCCAATAACGCAGCAACCGCTTTACAGTCTTCCACCATTTCCACTTGAAATTTTTGGGCGGAATCCACACCCCTTGCTTTAAATCGCGCGACTCCCCACTCGCGTACCTTTGTCATTTTATCCGCCGCTGCCATCGCACCATCTTGGATATGGGGAAGTATCGCCTGAATCAGCGCATTGTCGGGATAATCCTTAATCCCGTCCATGACGGCATGGGCATTAACAAACATTTCTTTACCGGTTCCGAAAAACCCGCTGTTTCCCGCAAACGCCATGGCTGCGCCGATAATGTGCGGTGTATTCGTCAACAGATTCAATTCTTCTTCTGTGTAATTTAAACTCATCACTTCCTCTCGTTTTTTACTGATTAAAATAACGGTTTCTTCAGCCATCACCTCGATTACGATTCTATCTTATCGGTTAATGGCTTTAAAGCCGCTATGACCTACTTACACCTATGATTGACTTCTCAGCAAGAAATTCACAGCCGCATTAAAAGCCGTTACGTTATGTCCGCTCAATCTAAACAACTAATTTTTGAACACCTCATTACGAAACGAAAATATTTACCCATCTAAAAACGTCAGTAGAAATACTGCTATCATGAATCCGAGATAAACTTTTCCAGCCTGGTACACGTACGCATCAATGAAGCTTGATACCGCCAACTACCCAAAAAGAGCGCAATGACCCAGCCCAATTTGCGCTCAAATCCGAGTTTTGGGCGCATTCTTCAGGAAGCCTACTATAAAGCTGTACCCGCGCCCATTCGAAGTTTCCTTCGCGGTAAGGACCGCGACGTTGTGTTTGCAAGCGCCATGGAAATACTCCTGCAAAACCCCTCTGCTTGCGCCTTCCCCGGCAATCCGGTGCTGCTCGATTTGATTTACGGCTGGGGCAACGAAGCCTGGAGCGCCAGGGACGAATATCTCGCCGCTTGTATAAGCCATGCATCGTCGGCATCCGGGGCTATTCTTGAATGCGGTGCCGGACTGTCCTCCATTGTGTTGGCCGCGGTAGCAAAACAACATTGCATCACTCATTGGGTGCTGGAACACAAACCGGAGTGGGCTAATAAAGTCCAAGGCTATTTAAACGAATACGGCCTAACGTCGATTATCCAGACAAACCCACTCAAGGACTACGGCGATTTTTGCTGGTACGACGTTAACTTAAAAATCATGCCGACCGAGTTTCATTTGGTGGTGTGCGACGGCCCGCCAAGGCGCACGAAAGGAGGCAGGTACGGGTTGATACCCATCATGAAGTCAAAATTGAACTCGGGCGCCCTCATCCTGCTGGATGACGGCGGACGAAAAGAAGAACTGGACATCGCTGAACGATGGAAAACCGAACTGGCCTGCTCTTTCATCCTCGAAGGCTCGGCTAAACCTTACATACGGATGGAATTACCTTAACATAGATGGGACTACACTAAATCTGACAAAATTCTTAAAATACAAGTGAGAACCGGCATTCAAATAACCATCGCTTTAGCGGCACAGCAACTCGTCCTTCGACAAGCCCGGGACGAAGGGATAGAATTCTAGGTTTTCCAAAAAACTTTTATCAAATCCAAATAATCAATAATGACTGTCAGAACCCGTTTCGCTCCCAGCCCAACCGGCTATTTACACGTCGGCGGCGCCCGCACCGCCCTGTTTTCCTGGCTCTATGCCCGCAAATACAACGGAAAATTCATTTTAAGGATCGAAGACACCGATCTTGAGCGCTCCACCCAAGAATCTGTCGATGCAATCCTGCAAGGGATGGATTGGCTGAATTTAACGTACGACGAAGGCCCATTTTACCAAACGCACCGTTTCGACCGATATAAAGAGGTTATTCAGCAATTACTGGCCCAGGGCCATGCTTATCGCTGTTATTGCAGTAAGGAAGAATTGGAAACACTCCGCTCCGAACAGATGGCGAACAAAGAAAAACCGCGTTATAACGGTAAATGTCGGCATTTGACGGAAGAATTGCCCGGCAGGGAATCCGTTATCCGGTTCAAAAATCCAGAAGACGGCGAAGTAGTCATCAAGGATTTGGTTAAAGGCGACATCATAATAGCTAACAAGGAATTGGACGATTTAATCATCGCCCGCACCGACGGTTCGCCGACTTACAATTTTACGGTAGTCGTCGACGACATGGATATGCAAATTACTCATGTCATCCGCGGCGACGACCATATCAACAATACGCCAAGGCAAATTAATATCTTGAAGGCCCTGGATTCACCATTGCCGGCATACGCCCATTTGCCGATGATTTTGGGTTCCGACGGTGCACGTTTGTCGAAACGGCACGGTGCAGTCAGCGTCATGCAGTTCCGCGACGACGGTTATTTACCGGAAGCCCTGTTGAATTATCTGGTACGCTTGGGCTGGTCGCACGGCGACCAGGAGATTTTTTCCATCGATGAAATGATCGCCTACTTCGAACTCAGCGATGTAAATGCGGCGGCTTCGTCATTCAATATGGAAAAACTGTTATGGCTGAACCACCATTACATTATGACTGGCAATCCCGCACATGTAGCGAAGCATTTGACTTGGCACATGGAACAGCGGAACATCGATTTGGCGTACGGCCCGAAACTTGAAGATGTCGTGATAGCGCAATGTGAACGTTGCAAAACGCTGGTCGAGATGGCTGACGCCAGCGTTTACTTTTACCGGGATTTTGACAGCTACGATGAAAAAGCCGCCAAGAAAAATCTTGGCAAGGACACTCAAGCCGTTTTCTCTAAGCTTTACGAAGCATTTTCGCAGCTTGACCGCTGGGAAAAAGAGCCTTTGCATGACGTAGTTACTGCTACTGCGGAGCAGTTGGGCTTAGGTATGGGTAAGGTCGGCCAGCCGCTACGGGTGGCGCTGAGCGGGTCGTCGTCATCACCTGCAATCGATGTTACGTTATGGCTGCTCGGCAGGGAAACGACCCTGTCCAGGATTCAAAAAGCGTTCGCATTCGTACAAAGTGTAAATTAGTATTGGACAACCACCGTAATTCATGTAAAATGCGCGCTCTCAGTTGAGGGGCCATAGCTCAGCTGGGAGAGCGCTTGCATGGCATGCAAGAGGTCAGCGGTTCGATCCCGCTTGGCTCCACCAAAAAATAATAATAGACTAAACGAGTTTTAGTCCCCTTCGTCTAGCGGCCTAGGACACTGCCCTTTCACGGCGGTAACAGGGGTTCGAACCCCCTAGGGGACGCCAAATACAAAGGCTGTCGAAAGACAGCCTTTTTTATTGCTGAAATTTGTGCCGTACATTACCAAACGATGGAAACTGTAGAATTAGCCTATGAAGAATTAGGGGGCGAGAATTCGGTTCCAATGCTTATTCTGCATGGATTTTTCGCTTCTTCCCGAAACTGGCGGAAAGTAGCTGAAAAACTGGCTAGAACATACCACGTTTTTTTGCTCGACTTACGCAATCACGGCGGTTCGCCGCATCACCCCCAAATGGATTATCCTGAGATGGCTGGAGATGTATTGTCATTTATGGATAAACATTCACTCAGCTCTGTAAAT
>JBGAWU010000183.1:0-5450 GCA_044227425.1 Methyloglobulus sp. | reverse complement strand
AACGGCGACCGATGCGGCGGGCAACAGCGTGAACGCGCAAGATCCGGGCAGCGTCGATATATCTCGGCCAATCGCGATAGCGGATGTAAAAGTAACGAAAGAAGATGTTCCAGCGACGGGAAATGTACTTAAAAACGATAGTGATCCAGGAGGGGCAACGCTTTTAGTAACGGGATTTAGCGTGGTTGGCATGACTGGTATTTACCATCCTGGAGATACCGTTACCATACTTGGCGTGGGTACTCTGACGATTGATTCACAAGGTAATTACATTTTCGACCCGGATCCACATTTCCATGGTGTCGTGCCGCAAGTGACTTACACTGTTACCAATGGTTCAGAGAGCGTTAATAGTACACTGGATATTACTGTTGAAAAAGTAAATCATCCACCAATAGCGAATAATGATTTTATCGTTCACCAAAGCCCGGTCAGTGGAAATATATTCGGTAACGATGGAGATCCAGACGGGGATGTTATTACAGTAGTGAAATTTACTGTGGATGGGATAGGTACATTTAATGCTGGGACGACTGTCGATTTGCCCGGTATCGGGACTTTATTGGTTAAGGCGAATGGAGATTTTACATTTATCCCCGTTCCAACCTATTCCGGCCCGATACCTGGTACGACTTATTTCATTACTGATGGTGAGTTTGTAGTATCTGCGAGACTTACCTTTAAGCATGAAGTTGCAACTCAAAACGAGATTGGTTCACTGATATTGCTTTCAAACCCAACGCCCCCGTTATTTCCTGAGTCGGGTGGAAATGCTTATTCGCTGTTACCTTTTAGGGAGCCTAACTTGCACTGGGATAGTTCTCAAGAATATCATTCTTCTAAATTGAGTTTACAAGGCAATATTCTGGATTATGATCTTTATTTGACCGGTTCTTTGCGCAACCATGTAGTTATGGAATTGCATAATTATTCGTTTTCGATTCCTCCCAATACATTCAGGCACACCAACCCGAACGAACAGTTGGAATATGAAGCGACTAAATTGGATGGATCGCCTTTGCCTAACTGGTTACATTTTGACCCAAAACAACTTAGGTTTTCAGGTGTGCCTCCTAAAGGTGCGATCAATACTGAAGTGATGGTTAAAGCTAAAGACCATTATGGAAATAAAGCATTTGCAACTTTTAAAGTAATAGTAAATAAGGAGAAAAATGAAACAAATGAAAACATTAAAGTTATAAAACCAATAAGTAAACCCCAGCATGCTGAAATAGATAAAGGTATAGGGCAAGCTTCGGCAACGGTAAGTAAAATGGGCTTTAATGAACAATTGAATAACGCTGGAAAATTAAGCAGGCTGATGGAAAGTCGGGCGCTTTTGGATAGCTTAAGTCAATTGTAAATTTCAGGCGTTATTATTATGGTAAAGGGCATCATTATTTAAAATGATGCCTTCCTTATCCGCTAATAATCTCAGGATTCGACATTTATTATAAAAATTATTGATCATTGTGTTATAGGCGGCAGCATCTTGTAACTGTGTATGCCAATTGCATTGATGCGGTGTGATAAAAAACCAGTCTCTTGGTAACATCAGCTAATGAGGGCGATATTTCCCAATGTTAGAATGATTCGATTATTAATTACTAAAAAGCGTAGATTCCATCGGCAATATGTAGTTCTCTTGCTATTATTAGTTGTAACAATTTTCTGTCATATTAAACCCATCAGCATTATTTAGTTTATCCATCTAAAACACATCGATATGAATCAGGTTGAAAAAAGTACAAACACTGTATGGCATCATGCAACAGTTACCAGGAAACGAAGAGAGGAAAAAAATACCCATAAATCAGTCGTGCTTTGGTTTACAGGTTTATCAGGTGCTGGAAAATCAACGCTCGCGCACGCCGTTGAAGAGCAATTATTCAACTACGGATTTAATACTTTCGTATTGGATGGCGATAATATCCGTCATGGCTTATGTGGGGATTTAAGTTTCAGCGAAGACGACAGAAAAGAGAATATCCGCCGTATCAGCGAAACCGCAAAATTGATGCTAGAAGCCGGTGTTATTACTTTAACAGCTTTTATTTCGCCTTTTAGGGCTGAACGGGCCATGGCTAGAAGCTTAATGCCACATGGCGACTTTATTGAAATTCATTGTTATTGTCCATTATCCATTTGTGAGCAACGCGATGTTAAAGGGCTCTATAAAAAGGCCAGGAAAGGTGAAATTAAAGATTTTACCGGCATCTCTTCTCCCTATGAAGAGCCTGAAAAACCGGAGTTACGTATTGATACAAGTGCAAATCCGTTAGAGGAAAGCGTACAGCAAGTCATTACCTTATTAAGGTCGCGTAATATTCTCCCAGCCCAGGAATCTGTCAATGCACTATGATGTGTTTAATGGCGATGCCGATGGTATTTGCGCCCTGATTCAACTTCGTTTAGATAAGCCGATTGAATCAACTTTGGTGACAGGGATCAAACGGGATATCCAGTTATTAGAAAAGTTAATTATTAATGAAGGTGATAGCCTTACCGTTTTAGATATTTCTTTTGAAAAAAATGGACAGAAAGTTGTTGAGTTTTTAAATTCTGGTGCAACTATATTTTATGTCGACCATCATCTGGCTGGTGATATTCCATCCCATCCGCGGTTGGAAACATTGATCGATACCGATAGCCGGATATGCACCAGCTTATTGGTTAACCAATATTTAAAGGGGAAATATCCATTGTGGGCTATTACTGCGGCCTATGGTGATAATTTAACCCCAAGTGCTGAAAGTTTGGCTTCATCGATAAATTTAAAGGATTCTGACTGTGAAGCGCTCAATAATTTGGGCGTGTACATAAACTATAATGGTTATGGTAGCAGTGTCAGCGACCTTCATTTCGCTCCCGATGTTTTATACAGAGAAATGGCGCAGTATGAGTCTCCTTTCGATTTTATTTCAGAGAACCGGGAAACATTCGAAAAATTGGAAAACGGTTATTTGCAAGACATGTCCGATGCTGAAAAAATTCAGCCAGAATTTCAAAGCAGCGCAATTGGCGTATATCTATTGCCGGATGCCGCATGGGCAAGGCGGGTAAGCGGTGTGTTTGGAAATCATTTGGCAAATCTTAATCCCGCAAAAGCGCATGCAGTTCTTTCTATAAATAAAGCGGGCGGTTATTTAATCAGCGTTAGGGCGCCTTTAACTAACAAAATCGGGGCAGATGAATTTTGTTCCCGGTTTGCTACTGGCGGAGGTCGTAAATCGGCGGCAGGAATAAATCACTTGCCTAAGGATCAATTAAGCGTATTTATCGACAAATTTGATGAGTTTTACGCATCGAGAAGCGGTTAAAAAAGCCGATTGCCGCATGGTTGATTCCACAAGCGGCAAATATCGCTATTTTGTTAATAACTCCGTTGAACGGAAAAGCTGGCTAATGAAAGCAATGCTTCCTTGAATTCGTTATTCGGTAAAATATCTAAAGCTTCCATTGCTTTTTGAGCCTCTTCATTGGCGCGCTGTTCCGTGTATTCGATTGCCTTGCTGCTTTTGACTATCGAATAGACATCATTGAAAGCGCTTCTGTCGCCGTTTTTTATGGCGTCAATAATTTTATTGCCTTCAGTTGGAGCGCTATTTTTAATTGCATAGATCAAAGGCAACGTGGGTTTGCCTTCGGCAAGATCATCCCCAAGATTTTTACCTAATTCATCTTTATTGGCTTTGTAATCCAGCGCATCGTCTATTAACTGAAAAGCTATCCCTAGATGTTGCCCATAGAGTGAAAGCTTTTCTTCAACTTCTATGCTGGCATGGGATACTACTGCGGCTAGCCTTGTGGCGGCGCTAAACAGAATTGCCGTTTTCCTGGAAATAACCTCGAGGTATTTTTCTTCCGTTGTGTCAGGATTATTGCAATTGAGAAGTTGTAATACTTCCCCTTCGGCAATAGCTGTCGTGGTTTTAGAAAGGATTTCCATCACGCGCATGATGTTTGTCCCTACCATCATTTCAAAAGCGCTTGAATACAGGTAATCACCAACTAGAACGCTAGCGGCGTTTCCCCATACGGCGTTAGCCGATTGTTTGCCTCGCCTAAGGTCGGATTCGTCCACGACGTCGTCGTGTAATAACGTCGCCGTGTGAATAAATTCGATGACAGCCGCGAGTACCAAATGATTGTGCTGGATTTCGCCTAAAGCTTTTGCTGCAAGCAGCAAAAGCATCGGGCGTAGTCTTTTTCCTCCGTTGCTGACAATATAATGTCCCATTTGGTTAATGAGGACCACGTCCGAGCTTAATTGTTCGATAATCAATGAATCAACAGCTTTAGCTTCAACAGCTGTGAGGCTTTTAATTGATTCAAAGTCAACAGTACTTGGCTTGCTGTGCTGTAAATTAGATGCCATTATTGAGATTGAAGTTTACAGAAAATAACACTGTAATAAGGTTTAAAATAAATGGGTTGCATTATAACTGAATAACAGCTGAATAGCTCAGTCAAAAATGATTTGTATACATCACAAAGATGTTATGGATCGCTCCAGGCTCAATTATGAAATTAGTAATAATATTGAATTGACGAAATTAAGTCTTAAAAGTATAATTTTGGGTTAATTTCAGTTAAATAAAGCTTTATGGAGTCGTAACCGATGTATGCGGTAATTCAGACAGGTGGTAAACAGTACCGCGTTGAGGAAGGTACTTACTTAAAGATAGAGAAGCTTGAACTTGGGGCTGGCGATAGCGTTGAGTTCGATAAAGTGCTCATGTTTCAATCCGGTGGAGCAGTAAAAGTCGGTGTGCCTTATATTGACGGCGCAAAGGTAACTGCTAAAGTTTTGTCTCAAGGAAGGCATGACAAAGTCAAGATCATAAAATTCAGAAGACGTAAGCACCATATGAAGCACATGGGGCATCGTCAGTATTATACAGAAGTCCAGATTACTGGCATTTCCGCTTAAAGGTAAGGTTAAAATGGCTCATAAAAAAGCTGGGGGCAGTACCCGTAACGGTCGCGATTCTAATGCGAAAAGATTAGGAGTAAAGCGTTTTGGTGGTGAAATCGTTGCGGCAGGCAACATTATTGTTCGCCAGCGAGGAACGCATTTTCATCCTGGACTTAATGTAGGCTGCGGCAAAGACCATACCTTGTTCGCGACAGCGGACGGGAAAGTCGTATTTGAGGTTAAAGGCCCGAATAGTCGTAAGTTTGTAAGTATCGTATCTGCATAGTATTTATCGTTGCCGCTGGCAACGGTGTATTTGCACAAAAGCTCCGCGCACCAGTGTCGACGGGGCTTTTTTTGTTTATGCCGTTTAATAACGCCGCAATAATTAATTATGAAGTTTGTTGATGAAGTAGTCGTCCGGGTTGAAGCGGGAGACGGTGGTAATGGCGCCGTAGGTTTTCGTCGTGAAAAATATATCCCCATGGGCGGTCCTGATGGCGGTGATGGCGGCGATGGTGGAAGCGTATAT
>JBGAWU010000182.1:0-5466 GCA_044227425.1 Methyloglobulus sp. | reverse complement strand
CTTCAATAACGCCTATTTTAGTGTACGGAAAGGTTATGGCACAAAGCTTATCCGGGCTGACGGTAAAACACAGTTCGTAATCGTCCCCCGCCGTCAACGGCATCACCCAGTCGCCCGTGTGTTCGATGTAGTTTTTGACGTCCTCGGATAAGGGGATTTTGTCCCAATCAAGACGCGCCCCGACTTGGCTTTGTTCAAGGATATGTCCTAAATCGCCCGCCAAGCCGTCGCTGATGTCGATACAGGCATTAGCGATACCAAGCAAAGCTTGTCCGGTCTCGACTTGCGGTTCAGGTCGGTTGAAGCGCTTTAAAGCGTTATCTGGCTGTTGACAAGGATAACCTTGCCTGATTTTTAAACCTAACCCTGCGTCGCCCAGATTTCCCGTCACACAGATCATGTCGCCGGGTTTCGCCGCTGAACGCCTGAGCGCTTGTCTGGTCGGCACCAAACCTAATGCCTGGACAGTCAATGTCAACGGGCCGGACGTGGTGTCGCCACCGATCAGGTCAACCTGATAAAGCTCAGCCAAGGCAAAAAAACCAACCGCAAATTGCGTTAACCAGTTTTCATCTACTTTTGGCAAGGTTAATGCCAACGTAACCGCCAGCGGTTTTGCCCCCATCGCCGCAAGGTCACTTAAGTTGACTGCCAATAATTTATGGCCTAAATCGAAAGGGTCGCAATCGGCAAAGAAATGGACATTCTCCACCATCGTATCGGTGGTTATCGCCAGTTCGTGGCCTTGCGGAATGGACAATAAGGCGCAGTCATCGCCTATTCCCAGCGTTACGGGTTTGTTAACTGTTTGCCGTTTGAAATAACGGTCAATGAGGGAGAATTCGGAGATCAAATTATTGCGTTAATTAAAATATCTAAATTTTAATAGCTCTAAGCCGATTCATTACACTATCTCCATAAGGCGTTAGTGTCCAATAAGTTGCATTATCTTTTACTGATCGATTTTTATCGTTTTTAATTATTAGACCTAGTGCTCGAAGCTGAACTTTGATGCTTTGAAAATCTTCATCACTAATTTGGAAGTTGCTAAAAGAATGACCTTTACCTTCTTTTGAGGCTTCCAGTTCAGATATCCCAAAACTTTTTACTAAACCATCAAGGGATTGCCGAAGTTTTAAATCGCTTATCTCATGTATCATTAAAGGTGAAACCCAATAAAAAATATCGTCCCAAGTTACTTCTATCGACTTCGTCCATGTATATTTTTCATAATTTTTTGAAGAACTACATTTATAGTTGATTTCAAACTTATGCTCTCCCTGGGCTAATTTTTCAGTACCAGGTGGGGCTTGCGTACTGGCTTTTTCCAGCTTCGATTCGAGAGATTCAATTTGCTTATGAAGCTCTAGAATTTCCAAAGATGCTTCTTGGCTTGGCACCAAATCACCTCTTACCCAACCAATCCCAGGGTGTTTTTTTTGTAAATTAATAAGGCTTCGACTCACTACTGAACCAAGCTCAGCAGCAGTCGTCCAATATTTGCACATTTTTTCTTGTGCTAAATCTCGAAATTCCTTGAATTTTCTTTGTCCGTCTTCTGATTGCTCAGTATGCTTTTTGGGTAATGAATCAGGATCCTTGTGTAAAAATGCAATGATTGGTTTTCCCGTTTTTAGGGCATAACGATATTCCATTTCGGTGTAACCCATGCCATCACTTGCAGTAGAGCCGTAACGACCTCCCAGAATCAAGATATAGTAATCACACTCATCTATGACACCGGTAATTAAACTCCATTGATCCTCGTCCGCTGCTGGAAAAAGCTCCATACCCGATGGAATACAATTTAATTCCAAAAGCGCATGAATAACTTCTTGCCTTTCGGTTCTCAAATCTTCATAAGTCGAACTTACAAAGACTTGGTATTTTTTATCCATAATTCTCTTAAAGCATTAAAAAACTTTAGTGGTTTTCACGTTCCAGAGTGTAAACGACAATTAATCTTGCCCCTTGTGCCTTGCACCTTGCGCCTTACTCTTAATCTCCACCTTTCTCTTCGCCTGCGCCACCTTATCCAAAATCCCGTTCACGTAGCGATGGCTGCCGTCGGCGCCGAATTCTTTAGCCAGGTTAATGGTCTCGTTAAGCACAACGCGGTAGGGCATTTCGGGGCGATGCAATAACTCATACGCACCGAGCCTTAAAATAGCGCGTTCGACCGGATCGATGGTATCGACCGGACGATCGACAAACTCAGTGAGGGTTTCGTCGATAATATCCAGGCATTTGGGAATACCGTGAAACAACTCCTTAAAATAGCTTTTTTGCACGTTTTTTAAACGCCCTTCTTCGGCAAATTGCTGTTCGATATTGATCAGGCTTTGTCCCGTCATCTGCCATTGGTAGAGCGCTTGCACGACGGCTTTACGTGCGTTGGTTTTAGTTTGGCTCATTAGTTTGACAGGTTTTCCAGCAAGCTCATCATTTCAATCGCAGACATCGCTGCTTCTGCGCCTTTGTTGCCCGCCTTGGTACCGGCGCGTTCGATGGCTTGCTCGATGGTATCCACCGTCAACACACCAAAACTAACGGGGACATCGTACTTTAAGGACACGCTGGAGATGCCTTTGACACATTCGCCTGCGACATATTCGAAATGCGGCGTACCACCCCGGATAACCGCGCCGACGGCGATAATGGCATCGTATTTTTTGCTGGCGGCAACCCGTTGCACTATCAATGGCAATTCATAAGCGCCTGGTACTTTGACGACGTGGATGTTCGCCTTATCGGCACCGTGGCGGACGAGGGCATCAATTGCGCCCGCCTGGAGCTGATCGACGATAAAGCTGTTAAACCGTGAGGCAACGATGCATACGTTGCGACCTTGGGCGGATAGGTTTCCTTCGATAGTTATTAATTCGGACATAATCCTTCTCTATTTTTTACTTAAAAATTAATTTTTTATTTCACTGCCTTCCCAGGCATCGCAATTGACATGCTCGGTCACTTCCATATCGAATCCGGCCAGACCGACATATTTTTTCTGCGCACCAAGCACTTTCAGTTTATATACCCCCAAATCCGACAAGATCCGTGCACCTGTGCCGGTCATCCGCCAGTCCGTCGGTTCTGACGCAGAAACCACACCGTTGTCTTCGAGTTGATAGCGGTGAATTAACTCAACCAAACTTTTGTTGCTTTCATTTTGTCGAATAACCACCAGCACCCCCCGGCCTTCATTAGCGATTTTCTGCATAGCGACACGCATCGGAATACTGCGGTCGGAACGTTTGGACGAAAACACATCATCCAGCAAATTGCGGGCATGCACCCTGACCAGCACCGGTTCGCCGTCGGCAACAGTACCCATGACCAGCGCCAGATGCAGGTTGTTGTCGTTTCTGTCCTGATAAGCGTACAAACGGAAATCACCGAACTCGGTGGGAAAAGCACACTCGCTGATCCGTTCCAGGGTGTTCTCATGCTGGATGCGGTAATGGATTAAATCCGAAATCGTCCCCATCTGAAGGTTGTGGTGTTTGGCGAAAACCTCTAAATCCGGCTTGCGCGCCATCGAACCGTCATCATTAAGAATTTCGACGATGACGGCAGCGGGTTCGACCCCTGCCAGCCGTGCCAAATCGCAGCCGGCTTCGGTATGCCCTGCCCTGTTTAAGACGCCGCCGGATTTCGCCATCAATGGAAAGATATGCCCTGGCTGGATCAAATCTTCCGGTTTCGCATCTGATGCAACGGCGCATTGCACGGTACGGGCGCGGTCGGCAGCGGAAATCCCTGTCGTCACTCCCGTCGCGGCTTCAATGGAAACAGTGAAATTGGTCGAATGCGTGGTCTTATTTTCATTAATCATCAATGGCAAGCGCAACTGCTGGCAACGCTCGCTGGTCAGGGTCAGGCAAATCAGTCCGCGTCCGTACCGCGCCATGAAATTGATATCTTCCGGGCGGGTAAACGTCGCCGCCATGACCAAATCGCCTTCGTTTTCACGGTCTTCGTCATCCATTATGATGACCATCTTGCCTTGGCGTAAGTCTTCTATAATTTCTTCGATGGTGTTCATAATTCGCGCTTTATAGCAAAAATCCGCTGTCTCTGAGCAAGGACTCGGTAATGTTGGACGCCGGTTTGGCGGCTGTTTCGCCTTGCAGCAAGCGCTCCAAATAGCGCGCAAGCAGGTCAACTTCCAGATTCACTTTATCCCCAACCTTGATGTCCGCCAGCGTGGTTTCTTTTAAGGTATGGGGCACAATATTAACATTGAACACAGCGCCGTTCACAGTGTTCACCGTCAAACTGATGCCGTTGATGCAGATCGAGCCTTTTTCAGCGATGTATTTCGCCAGTTCGTCCGGCACTTTGAAGCTTAACCTAATCGAGCGGGCGTCCGGTTTTTGCTCGACCAGTTCGCCCAAACCATCGACATGACCACTGACGATATGTCCGCCCATGCGGGTCGTCGGTGTGAGCGCCAATTCCAGATTCACCGGCGTGCCGACGGCTGCGGTTTTTAAGCAGGTACGCGACAGGGTTTCGTTGGAAACATCGGCGCAAAAATACTGTTTGCCGAGTTCAACAGCGGTTAGACACACGCCGTTGACAGCAATGCTATCGCCCAGTTGCGCATCGGCAAGCGGCAGTTTGCCGGTATTGATGGTCAAGCGGCAGTCGCCGCCTTTGCGTTCGATTTGAGTTATGTTGCCAATAGCGCTTATTATACCTGTGAACATACAATTAATAATTACTGTAACTTGAATTCATTAGATAAAAAATATTCACGATAAATGAAGGCTTTCATTTGTGTACTGTTGATAGAAAAACCTCATATTTATCATGTCCTAAACTTGGTAAATCTTTTGGATTTGAGAGCTACTGCTATTTACCAAATATAACGAACTTAGATAAAGTTCTTTAAATATTATCTAGCGCATTTTTTACAGTAGCCAACGTAATCAACTTTTTCGGTATACCAATTCCAAAGATACCAATTTAAAAATAATCCAAAAATTAAACCTGCTATTTTGAAAAATACAATTAAAATAAAACTAATTACAAAGCCGACAAAGCTAATTGTTCCGTAAATCCAATATTTACGATTACGAATTACGTTAAAAGAAAGTTTGTCTCCGCAAACAGGACATTTTGAGATTCTTTTCATCAAATAAAGTAATAACTCAATTCAAAAACTGCTTTGTTAAAATTAGAATAATATTTAACGAAAATTTAGTTTCAAATCTTTCCCTATTTGACTTACGTCATTAAATTTTATTTCCATACAATCAAATAACTTTTCTAAAGTTGGCAAATGAAATAATCCCTTTCCCTCATCGCCCAGAATTTTTGGCGCCATATACACAACCCATTCATCAACCAATTTTGCTTTTAATAAAGCCCCATTCAATATCGCTCCTGCTTCCACCAGGAGTTCATTGATTTGTTGCTTAGCCAAAAACTTGACGACCTCGTTTAAATCAACCTTTCCTT
>JBGAWU010000181.1:0-5501 GCA_044227425.1 Methyloglobulus sp. | reverse complement strand
ATAAGGACGTGCCGTTCTTGCGTCATTCTGGCTAAAAGCATATCGTTGTAAATCGATTTCTCAATCGATAAGCGTATGTTTTCGTCGCGTTTAATTTGCTCCTTCAAGGCGTTCAGGTCATTTTCGATTTCGGCGGCTTCGCGTACCGGCAAGGCGGGTTTACCAAATAAGCCGAAGAAAAACGAGGGTCGTGGCGATAATTTTTCACTGGCGACAGACAAATTGACCAATTCCTGAAAGCCTTGCACACGCTCCTTTTGATCCGTTTGCAAATCCAGAATTTGCTCCAAGGTATTGCCTTGGGCAATTTCTTCCAGTCCCTTTTCTTCTTGTGCCAGTTGGTTGCTAAGCTGGGAAATTTTTTCGTTTTTATCTTCGATGTTACTTTTGTTCTTTTCTAGGGCGGCAGATGTGTATTTCGACCATTTTCCTAACGCTTTCTTTTTTTCATCAAATTCATCCAGAAGAATCCTTAAGTTTTTCAGCCGGTCCAGTTCAGGGAAATCGAGGGCCAATGCTTCATCGCCAGCATGTTCTTCAAGCCATGCCGATACTTCTGTCAACTCTGCCTGTTTTTCAGAGAGTTGATTGGCTAAGGATTTCAGTAAGATAATTTCGGATTGCCAATTAGCATTGAATAAACCCGCCTGGCTCCTGATGCCGTCAATGTTTTGTTTTTGTTCGGTAAAAGATAAGGGTGTACTTGCTAATTCTTCCTGCGTCGTCGCATTCGTTGCCATGCCGGGTAGCGCCAAGGTTCCCTCGATTTGCCTAAGTTCGTTCTTTAGTGCCGATAACGCCTTATTTTCCTGTTCGATAACCTTATGCTTCTGGTCGAGAAGGCCAATATCTTCCTGGAATTGGAGCGCGGTTTCCCCCGCCGCCAATTGGTCCAGCCTTTTCTTGACGGCCAATTGTTTACTGATGGCGGCTTGTAAAGAGGTTTCCTGAGTCCCGATCTGCTTTTTTAGGGTCGAGGTTTCGGCGAAAACCGATTTTAGTTGATTTAATGTGTTGATTTCTTCTTGAAATTCCGCCGTTTGCTCGTTGAAATCGGCTAAATCCAACTCGCACGCTTCCAGCGATTGCGGCTCAATTAGCGGAACGGCAGCTAAATCCTGCTGCAAAAATGTAAGTTTTTGTTGTGCTTCAGCCAATGCCCCCGTCACTTTCGTTTTGTAATCCGTGTAAATATCGGAGCTGATGATCTTTTCCAGAATAGCCATGCGTTCGCCGTCGAGCGCATTCAAAAAGGCGGCAAAATCACCTTGGGCCAACAGGATGGAACGGGTAAAGCTGCGGAAATTCATGCCGGTAATTTCGGCTATCTGGCTGCAAACCTGTTGCGGCGTGGTAGCAACGATTTCCTCGTTATTGTTCAAGCGGAGCAAATTCATTTCAGTTGGTAACACAGCGCCTTTCGGACTGCCGTTTTCGCGCTTTACATGCCATGTGGAACGGTACCTATCCGTACCCAATGCAAATTCGATCTGTGAAAAACACTCGCCCGTGTGTTTAGTAATCACATATTGGGCAGGTTTATCGAAACGGAAGGTTTCGCCGTACAGCGCCAGGGTGATCGCATCGAGGATACTGGATTTGCCGGAACCGTTAGGGCCGGTAATCGCAAAGACGCCGGTTTCGGTAAACGGCGGCTGGTCGAAGTCGATCCGGTTTTCGCCTTCCAACGAGTTGATATTCTTGAAATAGAGATTAAGTATTTTCACACGCGGCTAATTCTGCACAATCAAGGCTCGAAAAATTTCAAATGTCTGCATTATAGCCCCGTGCGATAAATTTTTCCTGTTTCCAAATAGTTAATGGAACCAGCCAGATTCTTTAGGAAGCCTGCAGAAAAGTTTTAACGTCTGCTAAGATAACGCCAGGAGGAACAGTATGCTTAAAAAAATATTGCGGGTTGTCGTTGGTTTTATTGTCAGGATGCTTTACCGGGTTGAAATTACCGGCTTGGATAATTTCGAGAAAGCCGGAAAACGGGTGTTAATCATCGCCAACCATACCTCGTTTCTCGACCCCATGTTGCTCTGGCTGTTTTTACCCGACGACATTACGTTTGCGATCAATACCCATATTTCGCAACGTTGGTGGCTCAAACCCTTCCTAGGGTTGTCCCAGGTTTTTCCAATGAACCCTACGCATCCTATTTCCCTTAAAGATTTGATCCACCATTTGCGGAACGATACCCATACGGTCATTTTCCCCGAAGGGCGCATTACTGTCACCGGCGGCTTGATGAAGGTTTACGACGGCACCGGAATGGTTGCCGAAAAATCGCAGGCGACCGTGCTACCGGTGCGCATCTACGGGGGGCAATTTACACCACTTTCCCGTTTGCAAAAGATTTACCGTTTACGTTGGTTTCCGAAAATCTCAATGCATATCCTACCGCCTGTCCGTTTGGAAGCCCCTGCGCATTTGCGGGGTAAAGCGCGCCGTAAATTCAGCGGTCATCTCTTGGCGGATTTAATGTCGGAGATGATGTTTAGCACTAGCATATACCGGCAAACTATCTTTCAAAGTTTACTGGATGCCCGCACAATTCATGGCGGCAGCCATGAAATCGTCGAAGACCTTGAGCGTAAACCGCTAACCTATAACGCCCTTATTACCCGTACGTTAGTTCTTGCCGATGCGTTTGCGAAATTTACCAACCAGGACGAACATGTCGGTATCTTTTTACCGAATTCGACAAAAACGCTAATTACTATTTTGGCATTACAGGTTAAAGGTCGGGTGCCAGCAATGCTTAATTATTCGACCGGCTCGGCGACCATGCTAGCAGCATGCCGTATTGCCGAAGTTAAAACGGTATTGACATCACGGCAATTTATCGAAAAAGGCAAATTAACCGATGAGGCGGAAGCCTTGAGTCGGCAAGTAAAATTGGTTTATCTGGAAGATATTGCCCAAACGATAAGCCGGTCGGACAAACTTAACGCTTTCTGGCGAAGCTTAACTGCCCCTTATTGGTATCACAAAACCGCCCCAAGCCCTGATTCGTGGGCGGTCGTATTATTTACTTCCGGTTCAGAAGGAACGCCGAAAGGTGTTGTACTTTCTCATGCCAATGTATTGGGCAACTTGAAGCAGTTGGAATCGCGCATCAGTTTTACGCCGCAAGACGTGGTGTTGAATTTCCTGCCCATGTTCCACTCTTTCGGATTTACTGTCGGTTCCATGCTGCCGATACTAAGCGGTATGCGGGTGTTCTTCTACCCGACACCGCTGCATTATGCGATAATTCCGGAGATGGCGTACGAACTCAAAGCCAGCATTATGTTCGGCACCAACACCTTTTTAGCAGCATATGCTAAAAAAGCCCATCCTTACGATTTCTACAACATGCGCTATGTCGTCGCAGGTGCGGAAAAACTGCAAGAAACTACTCGCCAAATGTGGCTGGAAAAGTTCGGTATCCGCATTCTGGAAGGTTACGGCGCCACCGAAACCACGCCGATCACTTCGGTTAATACGCCCATGTACTACAAAGCCGGGACGGTCGGGCGCTTCATGCCCAGTATGGAATATCAACTGGAGCCGATTCCCGGCATTCATGACGCTGGGCAGTTGCATGTTAAAGGCCCCAACATCATGCAAGGCTACCTGCTCAACGACAACCCCGGCAAATTGGTTCCACCGGAATCTATTTACGGGAAAGGCTGGTATAACACCGGCGACATCGTGCATGTCGATGAAGAAGGCTTTATCAGTATTCGCGGACGTAGCAAGCGCTTTGCCAAAGTCAGCGGCGAAATGGTGTCGTTAACCGCCGTCGAGCAATTGGCAACCAACGCTTGGCCCGTAGCTCTCCATGCGGCAACAAGCATTCCTGATCCACGGAAAGGTGAAATGGTCATCTTGCTGACGACCCAAAAAGATGCAACCTTGCAAGCTTTGGCCGCTGCTTCGCCCGGCGTCGCCGCGATCAGCCTGCCGAAGAAAATTATGATCGTCGATAGTATTCCCCTGCTCGCTACCGGCAAAATCAACTATCCCGGCGTTTCCGAGTTGGTCCTTAACACAGCCATCGATGCCGGTGATGCTGATGTGGAAGACGATAAGTTAGGGGATATTTACGAAGATATGGATGATTAAATGGTTTTTTAATGGCCTAACCGTTCATTCACGATTTTAAAATATTGCACATGGGATATCGAAAGTACTCGGATGAAAGTCATTTCGGCGCCTTTCCGAAAAATTTAACAATAACGGCCTATTATTTACCTTTTTTATTTAAAACAAAGTAGTATCTCGAATTCTAATGGACGAGTGTCTGCTTGTTTTTAGTCCAAGATATACGCTCCCAACATCAAGGCATTTATAAAGAACATAGAGCCCATTATGAATAAACAAATCTACCCGTTATTAATCGCCCAGTTTTTGTCGGCGTTCGCCGATAATGCGATCTTATTCACGGTGATTGCGATGGTAATGCATTCGAGCGACTTGCCGACCTGGTATGTACCTGCATTGCAAAGTGTTTTTTTAGTGGCGTTTGTCGTGTTCGCCCCTTGGGTCGGCGGATTTGCCGATAATCATGCCAAGTCCAGGGTGTTACTGATTGCCAATTTGATCAAGGCTGCGGGCGCGGGGTTGCTATTGGCGAAGGTGGAACCGCTCGTCGCCTACTGCATTGTCGGCGTAGGTGCAGCTTTGTATAGTCCAGCCAAGTACGGCATTCTTCCGGAGTTAACCAGCCATGAATTGTTGGTGAAAGCCAATAGCTGGATAGAAGGGTCTACCATCTTCGCCATTTTGCTGGGTATGGTCGTCGGTGCTAAGCTGGCGGATTACTCGATCATACTGGCGCTTAGCTTTATCATCGTGCTTTTTGTGGTTTCAGCTGTAATCACTTTGTTTTTGCCCGTAAAGGTTGCCAAAAAAGCGACCCAATCAGCACAATTGATTGAGTTCGGCAAGCAAATTGGCCAGTTTTTCGTAACCGGACGTGCCCGCTTCGCCATTCTGGGCGCATCGTTATTTTGGGCGTCCGCCGCAACGTTGCGGGTCATTCTGGTTGCCTGGGCGCCGTTAGTCTTGATGCTAAAAAACGCAACTGAGATTGCCCAACTTACCCTGTACCTAGCAATCGGGATTATAGCAGGTTCGGCAATCGTCCCCCGGTTGATTCCGCTGGAGCATTTGCGCCGGGTACGGATTCCGGGCTATATCATGGCATTGTTTATTGGCGCACTTAGCTTTACCGATAATTTGACCGCAGCAAGAAGCGTACTGTTCGTTATCGGGATGATGGGTGGGATATTTATAGTCCCGGTCAATGCGGCGCTCCAGGAGTTGGGGAAACAAAGCATCGGTAGCGGTAGTGCAGTCGCCATGCAGAATTTTTTTCAGAATCTGGCGATGCTGGTTGCTGTCGGCGCATATACTTACGCAAGCGCCCGTCACATTGAGCCCGTTGCCGCTATGCAGGTATTAAGTGCGATATTGTTGACCATGATATTTTTGCTCGCCATCCGTTT
>JBGAWU010000180.1:0-5529 GCA_044227425.1 Methyloglobulus sp. | reverse complement strand
GACCTTTTCGAACACATAGTTAAAGCCATCGATGAACAGGCTGACCGGTGTTTTCCGCTTCGGTTGGCCATGTGTATTCTTGAGGATCATGGCGCACAAAACCGGAGCCAATGATAAGGCGACAATAGCCGAGATGATGATCGACGAAGCCATGGCGATGGAAAACTGCCGGTAAAATACGCCGACCGGCCCGGTCATAAAGGCAATCGGGACGAACACCGACACCATGACCAGGGTGATCGCAACAATGGCGCCGCCGATTTCGCCCAACACTTTTTGCGCGGCGACATAGGGAGAGCAATGTTCGGCTTCCATTTTCGCGTGGACGGCTTCTACCACCACAATTGCATCATCGACCACGATACCAATGGCCAGCACTAAGGCGAATAGGGTAATCAGGTTGATGGAAAGCCCGAACGCCGACATCACGGCGAATGAGCCGACGAGCGAAATCGGCACGGCCAAAATCGGTATCAAGGTAGAACGCCAATCGCCCAAAAACACGAAGACCACTAGCGCCACCAGCACGAAGGCTTCTCCTAAGGTGTGTAGGACTTTATCGATCGATGCCTCGACGAAACGCGACACATCGTAGTTGATTTCATAGTCCATGCCTTCAGGGAAGGTAAGTTTCAATTCTTGCAACTTTTCCTTCACATCTTCGATGACTTTGCTGGCATTGCTACCGTAGTTTTGCTTGAGCACAATGGAAGCGGAAGGGTAGGAGTCCTTATCCGAATAAATATCATAGAACTCGCTGCTGAGGTCGACTTTGGCAATGTCTTTCAGCTTAAGTATTTCACCTTCTGCATTGGCGCGGATGATAATGTCTTCGTATTGTTCCGGCTTGTTGTAGCGGCCTTGATAGATCAGCACATATTCCTTGGATTGCGCGGTGATGCCGGTACTTTGCCCTAGCCGCCCCGGTCGGCCGATAATGCTTTGCTTCGAGATGGCGTCCATCACTTCGTCGGTGGAAACCTTGTAAGCCCGCATGCGTTCAGGATTCAGCCAAATCCGCATCGCGTATTGGCGGCTCCCCAGAATTTTGGCTTGGGCAATGCCGAACACCCGCTGAATTTCCGGGATGACCGAGACGTTGGCATAGTTGAACAAAAACTTCTGGTCCGCATTTTTGTCTTTGCTGTACAGGTTGATATACATGAGCATGCTGGGCTGCACCCGTTCGACGATGACCCCTTCCAGTTGCACCAGTTTAGGCAAGCGGCTCATCACTTGGTCCAGTCGGGTCTTCACGTTTACCATCGCGATGTTTGGGTCAACGCTGAGGTCGAAAATAACCTGAATGACAGCTTCCCCGGCACTGGTCGCATCCGAGACGATATATTTCATGCCGGGCACGCCGTTAATGGCGCGTTCGATGGTAATCAGGGAAGATTTCACCAGTACGTCAGCGCTGGAACCCGGATAAGCCAGGGAAACAATCACCCGTGGCGGCGCAATATCCGGGAATTGGGTAATCGGTAAAGACCGGATTGCCAATAAGCCCATGAACAGGAATGCCAGCGACAATACAATCGCCATCACCGGCCGTTTGATAAAAATATTAAACATGGCTAAATACCGGCAAGATGATTATTCGGCATACAAATCCAATTCGGAACGGACTTTGTCCGGCGGCCTGAAATCGATCTCCACCTTTTCGCCGGAATGAACTCTGCGCAAACCCTCCAGCAAAATCTTGTCATCGTCCTTCAGGCCATCCTTGACAATAAACCATTTGGGCAATTCGGCTTCGATCTTAATGAGCCTTTGCTCCAGTTTGTTGTCTTTGTTGATAATGTAAACATAGGTTTTATCCAGGATTTCAAATGTTGCTTTTTGTGGGATCAGCATGGCGTTGGGATAGGGTTTCGCCATCAATATCGTTCCGGTCTCCCCATGCCGGAGCAGTTTCTCCGGGTTGGAAAATGTGGCGCGGAATTCGATATTGCCGGCGGTGTTGTCAAAATCAGCTTCAATGGTTTCGATGACGCCGGTTTGATTGAAAATCTGTCCATTGGCCATTTTAAGCTGCACTTCCACGCCGTCTTCGTTATCTTTGTGCTGTTTATAATCGAGATATTCGGACTCCGGAACGTTGAAATAGACCCACAACTGGCTGATGTCGGACAGCGTGGTCAATAACGCACCTTCTTCCACCAAGCTGCCTATCCTGACATCCAAATGGTCCATTATGCCCGCAAACGGGGCATTGATGTCAGTGAAACCCAGGCGGGTTTCTGCCAATTTCACTTCCGCATTAGCCTTATCCAACTTGGCTTTCGCCAAGGCCAACTCATTTTCTGAGACAATTTTTTTATCAGTCAAGCCCTTGGTATTAAGATATTCGATGTTAGCGGTGTTGGCTTCCGCCTTCGCTTTGAGCAGCTCCGCCTGATAAATGTTGGGCATGATTTTGAACATGGCTTGCCCCTTATTTACCATCTTGCCTTCGTCCACAAAAATACCCTGGACATATCCCCTTTCCAGGGCGCGGACTTCGATATGCCGGATGGCACGAACCTGGCCAACATATTCTTTATTGATAGTGGTATCTTCCCTCAGCGGCTTGGTCGTCTCCAGCTTGGGGATTTCCTCCGCTTTTTCAGGTTCTGCTGGATGGCAACCACTAATTACGCATAGGCTTAAGACCAAAACCCAATAGATAATTTTTTTGTTGTTTTTCTTTACCACAAAAACCTCATGACTTTTACGGAACTGGACGGAAATGAAACGTTTGCCTTTTATTAAGGTTCAAATCGATATTAATCGACTTCTTTCCTGACTTCTTAAATAACTTCATTTAATCAGCGAATGCTAAAAACTAGAGCAAAAGAGATGCCAATTTTTTAATAAATAATTATCTTTATATATCATTTTCTTATAAATTTTACCTGGCAAGTGTTGTGATGAGAAAGCTATTTTTGGTTTATATAAACCAAAAATAATGGCTGATATGAACCAACCGTAGGAAGGTTTCAGGTAAGTAAGGCGATTAGGAAACTAACCCGGAAAGTTGTATGTCAAGTCGTTCTGGTTGATATTCACCGTCCTATGGGTTGATTTGCCCATACGCTGCCATGTGAATACTTTAATGCTTCTAAGTATTGAAGCAATATTAACGGAAGTCCTTAGTGAGCAAAGCGGTATTGCCACCGATAGCCGCAGTGTTGGTGGTAACGGTTTGTTCAACGGCAAAACGAAGCAGATAATTCGGCCCACCAGCCTTGGGTCCGGTACCGGATAAGCCCATACCGCCGAAAGGCTGGACGCCGACTACCGCACCGATTATGTTCCGGTTAATGTAGACATTACCCACTTTAACCCCTTGCTGAATGGTTTTGATGTTCGCCTCTATGCGGCTGTGTATGCCCAAGGTCAAACCGTAAGCGCTGTCATTAACGGCCTGGATTATCTGGTCAAGATCAGGGCTACGATAGCGGATTACATGCAACACTGGCCCGAATACTTCATGGGTCAATTGGGATAGGGCGCTGATTTCGATCAGGGTCGGAGGGAAAAAACAGCCATGTTGCAAACCGGGGCCTAAAGGTAATTGAAAAAGTACCTTGGCCTGTTGCTGCATGACGTCCAAATGTTTCTCCAGTGAAATAAGTGCGGCTTTGTCTATCACGGGGCCAATATCGGTTTGATAGTGTCCCGGATTTCCCAAACTTAACTCACGCATTGCCCCGATCAGCATAACGATGGCTTTATCCGCAATTTCCTCCTGCAGATACAGTACCCGCAAAGCCGAACAACGTTGTCCCGCACTGTTAAAGGCCGAAGTCACCGCATCCGATACCAATTGTTCCAACAGTGCGGAACTGTCGGCAATCAGGACATTTTGGCCTCCGGTTTCGGCGACCAAAGGTATGATGGCTTGATGATGTTGGGCTAATTGACGGTTGATCGTCTGGGCAGTGTTTGTCGAACCGGTGAAAGCGACACCTGCAATTCTAGGGTCTGGCAGTACAGATTGCTCGATGAGTTTGCTGTTGGCAGGCAAAAATTGTAGGGCTGCTTTCGGAATGCCTGCCTCGTGCAAAATTTGGATACATCGCATGGCCGTTAAAGCGGTTTGGCTTGCAGGTTTTGCGACCACACAGTTGCCTGCGGCAAGGGCGGCGGTTATTTGGCCGATAAAAATCGCAATTGGAAAGTTCCATGGGCTGATACAAACAAAAACGCCGCGCCCTTGATAATAAAGCAGATTTTCTTCGCCGGTGGGTCCAGGCAATTTTATGGGATCGTTAAACAATTCCAGGGCAGACTGGGCGTAATAACGGCAATAATCGACAGCCTCCCTTATTTCCGCCAATGCATCTTTCAATGTGCGGCCTCCCTCCCGACAACATAAGGAAACCAGTTCGACACGGTATTGTTCGAGCAGGTCGGCAGCATTAAGCAAATGACCGGACCGGGTTACTACAGGCGTAAGCCGCCACTTTTCGAAAGCCTGTGCCGAGCCGTTTAATGCTTGTGAGATTGTGTCCTTGTCGGCATAAATGACAGTGCCGACCGTTAATCGGTTATCGCAAGGCGATGAGACAGAATGTTGCTCTCCGTCGTAAGGGTTGCCGTTAATCAAGGGAGTTGCTTGCCATTGTTTATCGGATAAAGCATCCAATTCGGTTTGTAACTGCTGGACTAACTCATAGTCAGCCAGATTTAACCCTGATGAATTAAGCCGTTTTTCGCCGTAAATCGATCGAGGCAAGGGAATGGTTGTGTTTTGCAGGGCTGTTTTTAACCGCCCAATCGGATCGAAAACCAGTTCCTCCACACTGATATCGGGCTGGTCGAGTTGATTGATAAACGACGTATTGGCGCCGTTTTCCAGCAAGCGCCTAACTAAATAAGGGAGTAATTCATGATACTGTCCGATCGGCGCATAAATTCGGCAAGGGGTAAGCCATTCCTGCCGTTCGTTAATTTCGCGATAAAGCGGCTCTCCCATTCCGTGCAAGCGTTGGAACTCATAACCTGGGTGCTGCTTACCGCTCAGATAGATGGCGGATAAAGTATGGGCATTGTGGGTGGCGAACTGCGGATAGAAAACATCCGGCCTGGACAAAATCAGTTGAGAACAAGCCAAATAGGATACGTCGGTCGCCGATTTATGGGTAAATACCGGATAACCGGACAATCCGTTTTCCTGGGTCCGTTTAATTTCACTATCCCAATAAGCGCCTTTCACAAGGCGTAACGGGATTTTTTTACGTTCATGTCCGGCGAGAGCGGCAAGCCAATGG
The DNA here is from genome assembly GCA_044227425.1 of Methyloglobulus sp. Classification (GTDB taxonomy): domain Bacteria; phylum Pseudomonadota; class Gammaproteobacteria; order Methylococcales; family Methylomonadaceae; genus Methyloglobulus. The sequence continues at coordinate 271 of JBGAWU010000180.1, read as the reverse complement.
ATAACCGGTAAAGCCCTTTTCTGGTAAGCTTGCACCGCCAAACCAAAGCCGCTCCAGCCGGTTAAACCGGGATTTGTAAAAACTTTTGCAAAAATAGCCAATGACATATCTAAGCGCTCGGATTCTTCGGCATCGATGGTTATCGATAGGTTAGAGACGCGGGCTTTTTCGGCTAAAACCAGCAGTTTCCCGCTTAATTCATTAACCGCACGGGTCTGTTGCAAAGGTTCATAGCGTGGGCATAAGGCAGATAGCTTAACCGAAATGTCGG
>JBGAWU010000017.1:0-14409 GCA_044227425.1 Methyloglobulus sp. | reverse complement strand
TGAGGAAATAATCGCCCCGGCATGGCCCATGCGACGGCCTTGCGGCGCAGTCAGACCAGCTATGTAGGCGACAACCGGTTTTTTCATATTATTTTTAGCGTAAATACCGGCTTCAACTTCTTGCGGCCCGCCGATTTCACCGATCATCATGATCACCTTTGTTTCCGGATCATTCTCGAATTTTTTCAAAATCACTTGATGGGCACTGCCATTGATCGGATCGCCGCCGATACCGACTGATGTGCTCACACCGATACCCAAGGCCTTCATTTGCGAAGCGGCTTCATAGCCTAGGGTGCCGGAACGCCCGACGATGCCGACATTGCCCGGCATGTAGATGTGTCCGGGCATAATGCCTAGCATGGATTTTCCGGGACTAATCGTACCCGCGCAATTAGGTCCCGTCAGCACCATGCGTTTGTCATCAGGAAAACGGCGCAGGAAATTTTTGACCGTCATCATGTCTTGGGTAGGAATGCCGTCTGTAATCGCAACACAGTATTTGATACCGGCGTCCGCCGCTTCCATGATGGAATCGGCGGCAAACGCAGGCGGCACAAAAACGATGCTGGCGTCGGCGCCAGTCGCTTGTACGGCTTCTTTGACGGTATTGAAAACCGGCAGCCCCAAATGCTTTTGCCCGCCTTTGCCGGGCGTAACGCCGCCGACGACTTTCGAGCCGTATTTCATCATGTCTTCAGCATGGAACGTGCCGATTTTGCCGGTAAAACCTTGAACGATAATGCGGGTATTTTCGTTGATTAAAATTGCCACTTAGCAGCCCCCTCTTACAACAGCTTCATTCCGTACTTTTACTGCTTTTTCCGCCGCTTCCGCCAAGGTTTCCGCGGTGATGATCGGCAAACCACTTTCCGCGATAATGCGGCGGCCTTCTTCCACATTTGTGCCGGACAACCTGACGATAAGAGGTATTTTCATATCGAGTTTCTGCACTGCGTGAACTACACCTTCGGCAATCCAGTCGCAACGGTTGATGCCTGCGAAAATATTGACCAGCATGGCTTTGACGTTGCTATCGGCCAATACCAAACGGAAGGCTTTTTCGGTGCGCTCAGGTGATGCGCCGCCACCGACATCCAAAAAGTTCGCCGGTTCACCGCCCGCGAGCTTAATCATATCCATCGTCGCCATTGCAAGACCGGCGCCGTTAATCATGCAACCGATGTCGCCATCTAACCCAACATAGCTCAAGCCGCGGTCGGCAGCCGCCATTTCGCGGGGGTCTTCCTGGGATTTGTCGCGCAGTTCGGAAACCTTGGGCTGACGGAACAACGCGTTATCGTCAAATCCCATCTTGGCATCCAAAGCCAGCAATTCGTTATTGTTTGTCACCACGAGCGGATTAATTTCCAGCATACTGCAATCGAGTTCTCGCAAAGCCCGGTAACAACCGCGAATGGTTTTAACGGCATGGCTGATTATTTCGGCATCCAACCCTAAAGCAAACGCCATTTGCCGCGCTTGATAATCCTGCAAACCAACGGCAGGTTCTATGTGGATTTTAGTGATGGCATCAGGATTGGTTGTTGCCAATTCTTCAATATCCATCCCACCTTGAGACGACCCGATCATTACGATCCGTTCAGCGCTACGGTCAACCAGAAAAGAAAAATAGAGTTCTTTAGCGATTTCCGTCCCGGCTTCGACATACAAACGGCCACACACTTTCCCTGCCGGCCCGGTTTGATGGGTAATCAGCCGCTTACCTAATAACTGTTCCGCTGCCGCTTCGACCTCATCGTGAGTCTTGCAAATTTTGATGCCGCCCGCCTTGCCGCGTGCGCCGGAATGAATTTGTGCCTTTACCGCCCAGACATGGCCGCCGATTTCGCGAGCGCGTTGAATGGCGTCTTCCGGACTATAAGCCAATCCGCCCTCGGCGATTTTTACGCCGTAATGGCTTAATATTTCTTTTGCTTGATACTCATGAATATCCACGGCATCTCCCTTGTTTATAATTGGTAATTATTTGGTTTTTGCAGCGATAGCTTCAGCTGCTCTTACGACATTATTCGCCATCCGTTCGGAAGCCGCATCGATCAACCGGCCATCCAGTGCAGCAGCATCAACCGTCCATCCAGTGCAGCAGCGCCTTTGCCTTGGGCGGCGGCTTCTTGCAATGCTTTCAGAATTCGTTGCGCTTTTTCAACTTCAGCAGCTGGTGGCGTAAATACTTCGTTCGCCAGTTCGATTTGGGATGGGTGGATTGCCCATTTACCCTCGCAACCAAGTGCTGCTGCGCGCCTTGCTGCCTGCTTGAAACCTTCGGGATCCTTAAAGTCGCCAAACGGCCCGTCAATTGGGCGCAATCCATAAGCCCGGCAAGCAACCGTCATCCGGCTGATGGCGGCGTGCCATTGGTCGCCGGGGTAATCTGGATTTAACCCACCGATATTAACCGTCCGTGCGCGGTTGCTGGCAGCATAATCAGCCACACCGAAATGCAAAGCTTCCAATCGACCATAAGCGCCATTCCGGGCAATATCTTCGACGTTAGCCATGCCTAAAGCAGTCTCAATTAACGCCTCGATACCGATTTTGTTTTTCAAGCCTTGCTGCATTTCCAATTGGTTGAGCATGGCTTCTACCATGTAAACATCCGCGTACACGCCTACTTTAGGGATGAGTATAGTATCGATTCTAGCGCCTGCCTGCTCGACCAGATCAACGACATCGCGCACCATGTATTGCGTATCTAAACCGTTAATGCGTACAGAAACGGTAATCCCGTGGCCTTTCCAGTCCAGGTCGTTAATAGCCTGGATAATATTTTTCCTGGCTTGCAGCTTGTCGTCGGGCGCAACCGCGTCTTCCAGATCCAGAAAAACGAAATCGACGCCGCTTTTAAGCGCCTTTTCAAACATATCAGGGTTTGATCCCGGAACCGCCAGTTCACAGCGCTGTACGCGTTGAACTTGCGCTGTGTATAAGGTATGACTCATTGCTCTTTTCCTAATTGCATCGGAGGGATACCGTGAAAGTTAGTCGACACTGTCCAAGGTTAAACCCATATCAAAATCAACCCGCCATTTTACTTTCCATATAAACAAAGTCAATTTTTAAGGTGCGAAAGATTGCCGATTATAAGCGGCTATGTCATCATTTACAGCATTATGAAGACAATATGAGCAATAAATTTCGTATTGTCGTCGCATTTTCACCCTAAATGACAACCACTAAGAGGCAAACCATGGCTGGCCGTAATCACCTGTACATTCCAGGCCCTACAAACGTACCTAACGAAGTTCTGAATGCAATGCATGTCGCGATGGAAGACCATCGTTCTCCGGTTTTTCCAAAATTAATGACGTCGCTTTTGCAAGACCTGAAAAAAATCTTCAAAACCGAAACTGGGCAAGCGTTTATCTTTCCGGCTACCGGCACTGCAGGATGGGAAATCGCCTTAACGAATTGCTTAAACCCTGGCGATAAGGTCTTGATTTACCGTTTTGGCCAATTCAGCCATTTGTGGGCAGAAATGGCGAGACGCCTAGGATTCCAGGTAGAAATGCACGAGGAAACCTGGGGTAAAGGCGTTCCGCTGGATAAACTGGAAACGCGTCTCAAAGAAGATACCAATCACGAAATCAAAGCCTTTTTAGCGACTCACAACGAAACCGCGACCGGCGTTACTAGCGATATCGCAGGTATCCGTAAAGCGCTGGATGCCGCTAAACACCCGGCATTATTATTCGTTGACGGCGTTAGCTCCATCGCCAGCATCGACTTCCGCCTTGACGAATGGGGCGTGGACGGCGCAATCAGCGGCTCGCAAAAAGGTTTCATGCTACCTGCAGGAGGCGCGTTCGTTGCATTTAGCCAAAAAGCATTAAAAGCCACCGAAACATCGACTTATCCGCGTTGCTTCCTGGATTTAAGAGATATGATGAACTCCAACAAGGACGGCTACACACCTTATACGCCAAATTTACCGTTGCTGTACGGCTTACGTAAGGCCTTGGATTTATTACTGGAAGAAGGCTTGGAAAACGTCTATGCCCGTCATTTCCGCTTGGCCGAAGGTACCCGTAAAGCCGTCGCCGCCTGGGGCATGAAGCAATGTGCTCATCCCGGCTTCGAGTCAAATACCGTTACCGCCGTCATGGTACCGGAAGGCAAAGACGCCCGTCATGTCATCAGCACCGCATTCAGTAAATACAACATTTCTCTGGGTGCAGGTTTGTCGGAGCTAGCTGGCAAGGCTTTCCGGATCGGCCACGTCGGCGACATGAACGACGTCTCCATGCTGGGCGCAATTGCCGGCGTTGAGATGGCGTTGCTGGATAACGGTTTTGATATAAAACCTGGAAGTGGCGTTGCTGCGGCGATTGAGTATTACCGAACAACGGCAAAATAGACGAATAACCGTTGGTTGCTGACTTCGGCAGGCTTAAAACGAAAGTTTTAAGCCTGCCGAAGTGCCAATAATAAGCTTGTTTTCAACTTCGTTCATATCAAAGTACCGATGCTTTGTTATGGGAGTCCAGATTTGGTTAACCGACTTTTTCCCTACGAAGCAAATCGGTTTCTTGCCTGCGTTTAGCCCGGCAAGCATTCCTTTCTTCCTTGGTTTTTATCCCATCCAGCTTCAACAAAATAGTTACAGCGTTCTTGTTCGGTCATAGTATCCCCCCTAAAGGCCATGGATAAATTGGCGACGAGCGACCACCAGCATCCGGACGTGCTGATCACCGATTACCGCTTGCCGGGCAATGTTTCCGGGATTGACGTGGCGGCTGTTAACTATAACAATCATCACGCCTTGAAATACTCGCCCAATAAATTATGGCAGCACTGCTTTAACGGCTCGGAAGATTGTTCTATTTTCATTCGCAAAAGCGCGCCTTGCCAGGCATTAGTTAATAAGGCAGCCATCTCTTCTGCCGGTTTGTCGGTGCGGACCGTACCTTCGTTTTGCGCATTTTTTAAACCCACGGCAAGCAGGTGCTGGTAACGATGGACTGCCGATTGCAGCGACTTTTGGCATATTTCGCTAGTGTCACCGATTTCGCCCATTAAATTCCCAAGCAAACATCCGCCTTTAAATTCAGCTTTTTCCAATGCCGTGACCAATTCGGCAAAATAATTTTTAAGTGCGGTTAAGCTGTCGCATTTAGGGTTTTGCAGGTGGGCTTCAAGCTGGATAATGAATGGTTCGATGTAATGCTGGATGACTTCCGCCGCATAACTCTCTTTACTATCGAAATAGTTATAAAAAGAGCCTTTGGGAATTTGCACAGCATCCAGGATTTCTTTAAGTCCTGTACCGTGATAACCCTGTTGCATCAACAACTGCACACCCTGGGCTAACAGATTTTCTTTGTTGATATGTTTTTTGGCGACTAGCATAAAAATATAATACGACCGGTTGTCTTAATGTGTCAATGACGATTATATCTTTGAATATGATCCTGTAAAACTAAGGCCTTCCGATTATCTTGGGCAAGTTCAATTTTTGAGTCCAAAAACAAAATATAATGCGGCAAGACTAAGCTATCAAGCTAGGATATTGATTTCGATACGCTATACTCTTACTTAAGGTGCGACAATTTGTCGCATCCTAATGACTTAGAAAAGTTGTTAGACTATTTGTAACTTTTGTGGCACTCATTCCTCACGAGTTAGCATCCTTCCTCTCTATCAAATGCGGTCGTTTACTGCGTCCGCATTCTTTTTTCGAGGTCGATATGGTTCAAAACATTACCGCCATTCAAAATGAATCACATATCCGTAAGCGAGTAGAGATTAATAAACGAAACTCTTTTCATCAAGCCGGACATGCCGCCGCCATTTACTGGAATAGCAAACAGCATCCATTACCCCCCGTTTATTTCAGGATCCTGTTAAACCATCAAGAAAACATTGGGGATAACATCGGCCTTTTTCTACCGTTCAACAGTTATTGCTCGGCAAAACTTGAAGGAGGCCGTTTAATCCAGGCGTTACCCTTTTCTTTCGCCGAGGCTACGCGTTACTTTAATCCACCCCAACGGGAACAATACCGTTGCGCTTTCGAAGCCGACATTATCAATTTACTGGTAGGTGCGCTGGCTAAGGCAAAATATGCCGCTATGGAAGGCGAAAGTAATAACTGCGCCCATTTCATTCATTTCAATGCCTTGCAGCCAAACCACGCGCTTTTGGACATTGAACTGGTCAATGAGTATTTACATTGCTATCAACCGCAAAAAAGCGACCGCGAGCAAAAATTGGCCGAATTATTATTCGTGGCTTATGCCCTCATCGACAACAGCTCGAATTGGCAAGCGATAACGACACTTGCAACCTATATTTCGGATAACCTACTTGATAAGTCAAAAGAAATCATTACCTGCGAAGAAGCGATGCACGTACTCGACTCTTGGTGGGTTACATTAAACTAACAAAGTATCCTGTACTCCACTGGCTGGAAAACTGGCTGACCTTTCAATTCCGGCGACCAAACAAGGCCGTTCCCACACGTACAATCGTCGCACTTTCGACAATTGCCGCTTGTAAATCGTCTGTCATACCGAATGAAAAGGCATCTAATTCGGGCCGATTTAATCCTCTGACGGCATCCATCAGGTTTTTATACGGCAAGCGTTGCAATTCGAAGCCCGTTTGAGGCGCCGGTATCGCCATAACACCCCGCAGCTTTAATCGAGGTAACAGCGATACTTCGGCGCATAGCTCGGGTAATTCAGCCAAGGCAACGCCCGATTTTGTCGCTTCATTACTGACATTGACTTGCAGGCAGATATTAAGTGGCGGCAAACAATCCGGCCTTTGCTCGTTTAACCGTTTGGCGGCCTTAAAACTATCCACACTGTGTACCCAACTGAAATGTTGGGCTATAAGCTTAGTTTTGTTGGATTGGATCGGCCCGATGAAATGCCAGGAAATTGCGTAAGCGCCTAGCTGCCTTTGCTTTAATATCGCTTCCTGACAATAATTTTCCCCGAAATGGCGTAGACCGGTTTGATAAGCTAACGCTATGTCCGATGCGGTCTTCGTTTTACTGACCGCCAATAATAAAACCGATTGCGGGTCACGGTTGCACCTTGAACAAAACGCTGTAATTAGTTGGCGTACGGTTTGTATGTTTTCAGGGATTGTCATCATGAACCTGTTTAAATGCTTAAGTCCGCTTATTAAACAATATCGCTTTAAAAATGCGAAGACTTGTTCTATTGTTAACGGATAATTTGTATCCTTTCAATTGTGTTACAGGAGTAAACTGTGGATATTGCCGAACTGCTCGCTTTTTCAGTTAAAAACAACGCATCGGATTTGCATTTGTCAGCGGGATTGCCACCCATGATAAGGGTTGACGGAGATATTCGGCGGATCAACATTCCGGCCTTGGAACATAAAGAAGTGCATGCGCTGATTTATGACATCATGAACGATAAACAACGCCGGGATTATGAAGAATTTCTGGAAACCGATTTTTCCTTCGAACTACCCGGCGTGGCGCGGTTCCGGGTCAACGCGTTCAATCAGGAACGCGGCGCAGCGGGCGTATTCAGAACGATTCCTTCCAAGGTGTTGTCCTTGGATGATTTGAAAGCACCTAAATTTTTTGCCGAGCTTACGACTAAATCCCGTGGCCTGATCTTGGTGACGGGGCCTACAGGATCCGGCAAATCGACGACGCTGGCGGCGATGATCAATCACATCAATACCAACGATTATGCCCACATACTGACGGTGGAAGACCCTATCGAATTTGTCCACGACAGCCAGAAAAGTTTGATAAACCAGCACGAGGTCCACCGCGATACGCACGGATTCAACGAAGCGTTACGGTCAGCCTTGCGGGAAGACCCAGACATTATCCTGGTCGGTGAGATGCGGGATTTGGAAACCATCCGATTGGCGTTAACGGCTGCAGAAACCGGACACTTAGTATTCGGGACGTTACATACCACCTCGGCGGCGAAGACTATAGACCGTATTATCGACGTCTTCCCCGCCGCAGAAAAAGACATGATCAGGTCGATGCTATCGGAATCCCTGCAAGCAGTTATTTCACAAACGTTACTAAAAAAAACCGGTGGCGGACGAATTGCAGCACATGAAATCATGGTCGGTACGCCCGCAATCCGGAATTTGATCCGCGAAGCCAAAGTAGCGCAAATGTATTCAGCGATCCAAACCGGACGCAAAGAAGGGATGCAAACACTGGATCAAAACCTGAAAGAACTGGTGGAACAAGGTTTGATCCATTCCAAGATGGCGATGAGCAAAGCCGTTAACAAAGATATGTTCCGTTAACCGGAGACAGCAGATGGATTTTAAAGCTTTATTAGAGTTGATGGTCAAACGGCGGGCGTCCGACCTATTTATAACTGCAGGACGGGCGCCCAGCATGAAAATCGACGGGACAATGGTTGAGGTATCGAAAACCGTACTGACTGCTGAACAATCCCACATGATCGTGACCAGCATCATGGACCAGCGCCAGAAAGGTGAGTTCGAGAATACCAAGGAATGCCAGTTTGCTATCGGTTACCCCAGTCTGGGACGGTTTAGGGTGAGTGCCTTTACCCAACGCGATGCGTCGGGTATGGTTTTAAGGCGTATAGAAAATCAAATCCCCGATGCGGAAGCATTGCATTTACCGCCTATCCTCAAGGATTTGATTATGGAAAAACGGGGACTTATCATTTTTGTTGGGGCGACCGGCACCGGTAAATCGACCTCGCTGGCGGCCTTGATCAAACATCGGAACCAAAACAGCAGTGGCCATATTATTACAATCGAAGACCCGATAGAGTTTCAACATCCGCATTTGGGCTGTATCGTCACCCAACGCGAAGTGGGCATTGATACCGAATCTTACGAAGTCGCCCTTAAAAATACGCTTCGGCAAGCGCCCGATGTCATCCTCATCGGCGAAATCAGGACGCGCGAAACCATGCAGAACGCCATTACCTTCGCCGAGACCGGCCATTTGTGCTTATCGACCCTGCACGCCAATAATGCGAACCAGGCGCTCGACAGAATCCTGCATTTTTTCCCAGATGAAATGCACGAGCAGTTGCACATGGATTTATCGCTTAACTTAAAAGGCATCGTTGCCCAGCAATTAATCAAGCGGGCCGATGGTAAAGGGCGTTACCCTGCGGTTGAAATCCTGCTGAATACGCCATTGGCTAAAGATTACATCCGGAAAGGCGAAATTACCAAGCTAAAGGAATTGATGAAAACCTCACGCGAACAAGGGATGCAGACATTCGACCAAGCCCTTTACGACCTCTATGTCAGCGGAAAAATCAGTTACGAGGACGCCTTAAACTCAGCGGACTCCAGAAACGAAGTTCGCCTAATGATAAAACTGGGTACCCATACCGGGGATTTCGGGAACGACGATATGATGCTGACGGAAACGGAAAATTAAGCGTTCACGGCCAAGCTTTATTCGCTTTTTTGTAAAGCCACTAAAACTTGAGATTCGCCATATCACTCTAAAAAATAACGGGATATTCTTGGTTATTTAATTTTGGGACGGAAATATCCCCTGAAGCGCAATACACGTTGTCATGCCAAGATATGGCTGGCGATTATCAAATGGTTGCGAACCCCCGTTTGCACCGATCTTGGTAGTTCCTGTCGATGAAATGGAAGAAGCCCCTAGAGTAACATTTGCGGTTCCCGCCCCGTAGGTTTTTACTGCGCCTGATTTTGCCAGGATATTGGCTTGGGGCGTGGTCAATGTCCCAACAGCATTGGTACCTCTCAGCGAGGACGTGATCGTGGTTGCCGCCGTGTGGCTATGCCTTGGCAAATTTGCCGTTGTTAATGTAATTGCTTCTTTACCGCCGCTTTCCCCGATGATGACCGGCGTAAGTCCGACGCCCTGACCTGAATCGACGACTGTACGTCCGCGCAAGTCCGGCAATGCGAATGTTGTGATGCCATCACCGCCGTAAGTCGTGCCAATCAGGGCAAACAGTGCTTGATTCTGGGCGATTGGCAATAACTGTCCCGCTGTTGTTGAATAGCCTTTCGGACAAAAATTGAACGCAAACGTACAAATTTCACCTAAAAAAGGCGTGGTGCCACACGCCATTGTCGACAAAGGCGTAACAGCGATGACCATCGGTAAAATCACTTTTTTTAATGAATTCTGCATGTTAAGCCTCACATGATGGGAGAAATAGGCTAAGCGATATGCGCCCGCAAAAACCGGTTCGACCGACTGATAAAATTATCAGCCCTTTGAACCAAGCATATCCGTAATTAAGGGCAATTGCCATCAGTAGGACCACCTATCTCGGCTGCGCTTTACTAAGTGTCGCGTGAAACCGCTTCCAGGACTGCTAAAACTTGTCCGCAATGCACTTTGACGCTGACTTTACGCCATTCGTGGATCAATACACCTTGAGGGTCGATGAGAAAAGTGCTTCTTTCGATTCCCCGAACCTACTTCCCGTACATATTTTTCATCTTGATCACATCGAAAAGCTGGCATAACGCTTCATCGGTATCGGAAATGAGGTCGAAAGGAAATTCCTGTTTACACTTGAAGTTATCGTGCGATTTCAAACTATCCCTTGAAACTCCTAAGATCACGGCATTTAGTGCATTGAATTTTTGGATGTTATCCCGAAAATCCTGGCCTTCCAGCGTACACCCCGGGGTACTGTCCTTAGGGTAAAAATACAGGACAACATATTTGCCGTGGTAATCAGAGAGCTTGACAGATTTATCGCCGGTTATTTTAGCTTCAAAATCCGGCAACATACTGCCAATACTTACTTGAGTCATGGTTGCACCTACCTTTTAATCGGTTCAAGGATGGCGTCTACGTTTAGATGGTCGCAAAAATCCAGAAATTCTTCACGTAAGGATAATAGATGGATTTGCGGCGGCACTAAAATCACAAATTTAGTGGAAAACACCGAAGTCAACGCATAAGGCGCCTGATACGAACTACCGGTTATCTCCTCAATATCAATATTATGCTCCATCAAAAATGCGGTGATGGATTCGACAATATTTTCTTTATCGAGAGAGATGGTTTCCAGCGTATAGGGAATACATTCCTTACCCTTTTCCTTAGCTTCCGTACGAAGGGTGGAGATTTTAATTTCAATCCGATTTTGCAGCGATTCCAGAGCGCTTTCTACTTTAGCAATCTGATTCCAATTGCCTTGTATCAGCAAGTAACTGGCATTCGATTGCCCGAGACGAGATGTCCTGATTTCCAGGACGCTACACTTGCAATCCCGGATCACAGGCAATATTTCGGCTATAAAATGAGTATTGAAGTTACCTAGTGCAGTAATGGAGAGTTGCATATCTATTTGGGTTGTTTTTAAACGCGATTTTAACATCAATCAAGGCAATCTTGATTATTGCACTCTTTAATATTAAGAAAAGGCTATCCTTTCGAAAGTTGCAGATAAACAGGACTATATAGCCGCACCTATGCCAACTTTAACCATCGTCATCTACGCACAAATCTTAAAGGACGGGCAAGGGTATTTTTAGCCTAAACAGTTATTCAATTAGCGATAAAGGGACTTCGGTTGCCGCTTGCCTATCGATTTTGAACCCCCTCATTTCAAGGACGCCTTTAATGTTCAATGAAATAATCAGATATAAAACGTCAGGGTAGGCAGCTTGTTCAAGGTCGAATATGGAAGGCTGCGCAGGTGTTGCTGGATGAGAATGGTAGATGGCGAATAGCTCTTCCCCCTGACCCCGCATATTCGCCATAGCGGCAATCTGCTGCTTGGCATCGAGCAAAAAACGTTGTTGCGGCTGTTCAGCGCTATTGCTCACTGGATAAACATTGATGGGCATACCGCATTTGCCACCGATCAGTCCGCAAATTTCAAGGTCGGGCGATAACTGCGCCAGATGCAGCAATTGGTTGGTCAGTTTGCGTGGTATTTGGATTTCGGAAACATTCATAATATTGGCATCAGTCAAAGGTTAATGGTGATAATTCTAAACTAATTTAATCTTTTACAAACGGACGCTTTTAGAAAACGGATTCCTTCAGTATTAGGACAAGACCATTCATGCCCGTCCGAATTAAGACGCATCTTTTTTAGGCCGGACGTTGTTGTGTAAAGACCATCTTGACCATATAAAACTGAACAATAATGATATAGTTAACTGCAAATGTAACCACATAAAAATTAGAAAATTGATAAGGTTATTTGCAACGATTCGGCCTAAATCACAACGTTTTCGAATGGTTCCCTTTACAATGTTGACTCTACAGAACTTGCCATGGAAGTCTTGAAAAATTTTCATTACCGACGCTATGAAGCGAACTGGCTGCGCCTAACGATGCAAGGCCTCGTGATATTACTCACCGGCTTGACGTTCGCCTTTGCAAGTGCAATCAAGTCGGATGCGATCATCATGAATGCGCGCCTGTTTTCCTGGTTACCGGTCTGTGGGATCATCCTTACATCGTTAGGGGTACTCGGTTGCCTGGATGCTTTGTTCGCCAAGGAACCGGCAGATTTTGTGCAAAAATTGCACACCGGCATTTTGGATGCCGTCGCCGGTTTACTGATCATCATGGGTATTTCGGTATCGCCGGAACGGTTGTGTTCCTTGATCGGAGGTTTTTTACTCGTCCGCGGAATCGCCCGGTTGGCAATGGCTTATGTGATGGGATACAGGCAGATATACCTGACGCTTCTAAGCGGTTTTCTGCCAATTTTACTCGGCACACTGGTTTATCTTGGCTGGCCGAATTCGGAAGGCTGGTTTTTATCTTTGTGCCTAAGCCTGGAAATCACCACGCGCGGCTTCGCGATGATGGCTTTTGGCTTGTGGATTAGAGATAGGGAAGACATCGAATTGGCATAAACCGTCTTTTTACAACAATTTCAAAGAAATACCAGCTATTTTGGCATTTTCAAAGCACTGGAAAATAGCACCAATCCGTTCATGGCACGTTAACCGCACCATGAACGGGAACTTACTTTCTGAGTTTGTAACATCTTCTTACAATAGATGTTTTACAAATTCCCGCTCTTCTTTTAATTCTGCTTCCGTTGCCTGCATTTTACTTTTACTGAACTCGTTTATGGCGAGTCCTTTAACCACCGATATTTCACCGTTTTGCACGGTAACAGGATACGAATAGATCAACCCGGCCTTTATTCCGTAACTGCCGTCGGACGGAATCCCCATGCTAACCCAGGTACCTTCCGGCGTCCCTAGCGCCCAATCGCGCATTTGGTCGACCGCCGCGTTTGCCGCGGAAGCGGCGCTGGATTGCCCACGCGCCTTAATGATTTCAGCCCCGCGCTGCTGCACTTTGGGGATGAACTCCTGGGTAAACCAGTTGTAATCTACCAAAGACAAAGCGTCGACCCCCTTGACTTCGGCATGGTGAATATCGGGATACTGGGTAGCGGAATGGTTGCCCCAGATAATGGCTTTTTTTACTTCTTTCGTCAGTACCCCGCACTTTTCCGCCAGTTGACTCAGGGCGCGGTTGTGGTCGAGCCGGGTCATGGCGGAAAAGTTACCCGGTTTCAAGTCGGGCGCATTTTTCATGGCAATCAAGGCATTCGTGTTGGCGGGATTACCGGTAACGAGGACTTTGACATTTCTGTTGGCGACATCATTGAGCGCTTTCCCCTGTACGGAAAAAATCTCTGCATTAACCGACAAAAGATCCTTGCGTTCCATTCCCGCACCCCGTGGACGCGCGCCCACCAGAAAGGCATAATCGGCATTCTTAAAGGCTTTATAAGGGTCGTCGGTAATTTCGACACGATGCAGCAAAGGGAAAGCACAATCGTTTAATTCCATGACGACACCTTCCAAAGCAGGCAAAGCCGGTGTAATTTCCAGCAAATGCAGAATGATGGGTTGGTCTTGACCCAATAAAGCGCCTGCCGCCAGGCGAAATAGTAAGGAATAACTGATGTTACCTGCTGCACCTGTAACTGCGATATGAACGGGGGTTTTCATAATCATCCTTTTTAATTTTGATAATGAGATGTTTCAATTAGCTTAGCCGGGATGATACGAAAAGCCGGTGTAACAAGCAAACTTATTGATGGGGCGAATATTTACCCTACGAAAACGGAAGTAGTTCTTTTTTATGTCGCAACAGGCAAATAAACTGTCCCTGATGCTTAATTCCAGCCATTTAATTGTGCGGCCACCATATTATTCAATCGGTTAAACGACCGTTTTACTCAAAAAGACAATCCGTAAAATCAGGCAGAGGGGCATTCGAATAGTCCACATTGGAGTTGGCTTGGCCGGTCCGCCACTGATGATAGATTGTCAGCGCTGCTTCAAAATCGGCGTTGATGAAATCAGTCGCTAAATGTGCGCAATAGTGAAAAAGTACAGAATAATCTTTTGGGTTTCCGGACGCGCAATCGGCGATTTTTTGCGACAACCGCTTCATAA
>JBGAWU010000179.1:0-5538 GCA_044227425.1 Methyloglobulus sp. | reverse complement strand
CTGCGATATCATATCCCAGCTGCGGTGCCTGGCTACGGTTGTAAGCGCTTTGGTTATTTCCAAGTCCCGTAGCCTGAAGATTGGCCAAACCTAATAGACCAAGCGCGAGAATGATCACGGAAACCATGACTTCTATAAGTGTAAACCCATGTTCTTTATTCATAAATGACACAAAACCGCTCGTCTTAAGTTAAAAAACAATCTTACGGGCATACAACGTCCTTAACAATTCTAGATCGACCAGTACTCTGGATAACCACATTTTTACCCACCGCTTCACCCGAGCGGTTATCGCAAATTGTAATTGTTCCACTCGTTGCACTCCCCGATGGTGAATAGATGACGCGGTTTTTAACAAGTGCTGATGTCCCGAATATCGTAACCTGTACCGGAGCGGCATCCTGCACTTTCAACGGAGGTTGTTCTGCCGGATCTACTATATTATTTGAATTTTGGTCCACAAAAATAAGCCAGCCTTGATCCCAATCGCCCGTTAACACACAAGTCGTTCCGTCGTTGCTTTTACAAAGATTGACTCTCAACCCACGTTTTATCGCTTCGCTCCGCGTTATATTTAACGCCGTGATTAATTCATTTACCTGAGAAGTTATTCGATTGTTTTTGATAGCCGTATTAAAACTTGGCACGGCTATACCCACGACTACCGCAGCAATAGCCAGTGTAATCATGAGTTCAATCAACGTGAACCCGAGTTGCTTTAATAGTCGTTCTTGCATGTTCAAAGATTTTCCTTGTTCCACACTATTTCCTGCTTGGACCACAGATAACGATTATCTGGATGTTATCTTAGTATAGACTTTATGGATGATATTGTGAAACGCATCATATTTTTTGAATGTTTGTTATCAATATTAAATTCAATTTGTTATGGAACTTTTTTAAAACGGATGTTGCCTTTAGCTTTAACAGTCTGTTTCCACCTAAAGCCTTTATCATATAAACATAATGCCACTGATTTTTAACCGGTCCTTTATCGTTATAGGTATAACCGCCAGTTCATCAAGCCGATTAATTTGGCAATATGATATTATGGCGTCAACTAAATTTTACGCTCGACAAACGCTTTTCTGATATCTCGGCATGTCTCATTACAGTAACTATCCGGCATTAATCGACCGCTTTGGTAGAAAAGTCGATTATTTGCGCATCTCCATTACGGACCGCTGCGATTTCCGTTGTGTTTATTGCATGTCTGAAACGATGGAATTCCTGCCGCGTGGACAGGTATTATCACTCGAAGAAATTTATACCATTGCCAAAGCGTTTACCGATTTAGGCGTCACTAAAATTCGGGTTACGGGCGGTGAGCCTTTGGTCCGGAAAGGCGCCTTAGGGCTATTGGAGCAAATCGGACGAATTACAAGCCTGCGCGAACTGGTTTTAACCACCAACGGTTCACAGTTATCTTCGATGGCGGCAGAATTAAAACGTGCCGGTGTCAAGCGCATCAATATCAGTCTCGATACATTAAATGCCGCTAATTTCAAGGCGATTACCCGCACCGGCGATTTGGCCCAAGTGTTGCACGGTATCGACGCGGCGCGTGACTGCGGGTTCGAAAAAATCAAAATCAATGCAGTAATCCTCAAAGATAAAAACCACTATGAAGTAACCGACTTGGTACAGTTTGCAGTGGACAAGGGCATTGACATCAGTTTTATTGAGGAAATGCCGTTAGGCAAAGTTAGCCGGCATGACCGTTCGGCGGCTTATTATTCCAGCGATAGTATCAAGGCCGATTTGATTGGCCGTTTCTCTTTATTGGCTTCCACCGAAAAAACCGGAGGGCCCTCGGTTTACTATAAGGTTCAAGGGACTCAAACGCGGGTTGGGTTTATTTCCCCGCATAGCAATAATTTCTGCAGTTCGTGCAACCGAGTCCGGCTCACCGTTGAAGGCCGTTTGCTGTTGTGCCTTGGCAATGAACATTCCGTTGACCTTAAAAAAGTCATCCGTGACCACCCGAACGATAGCGATCTCTTGCAGCAAACCATCGTTCCCGCCATGCACCTGAAACCTGAAAAACACGAATTCAATATTCACGAGCAGCCTGTCATTTTGCGTCACATGAATGTTACGGGCGGTTGAATATGTCGTTCTATACCGGTAAGCAATAGCCGCTGGCAACAAAGCCAATTTTTTTGTTTAAGCTGTTCGGTTAGCAAAACAAGCTCGGTATTATTTCCCAACAATTTCTTTACATTTAAGGTTTTATGTCTTTTGACTCACTCGGTTTGTCGGAACTTTTACTTAACGCAGTCGCCGACCAGGGTTATACCTCACCGACTCCCATCCAGGTTAAAGCTATTCCGGTCATTCTCGAAGGAAAGGATATTTTAGCCGGCGCCCAAACCGGTACGGGGAAGACCGCCGGTTTTGCTTTACCGTTATTGCAGCTGCTGGCGAAAGACTGCGACCCTAAAATACGGCCTAAAAAAGTCCGTGCACTGGTGTTAGTCCCAACAAGGGAGCTGGCAATCCAAGTTCATGACAGCATTAGCGCTTATGGAAAATATCTTCCGCTTACGGCGCAAGTCATTGTTGGGGGCGCCAGCATTAACGTACAAACCCGACTCCTGAAACAAGGTTGCGATATTGTCGTCGCTACGCCAGGGCGCTTGATGGACCATGTGTTTCAAAAAGCCATTAGTTTATCCGACATTCAAATCCTGGTTCTGGACGAAGCCGACCGTATGCTGGACATGGGTTTTTTGCCCGACATTCGCAGGATATTGTCTTATCTTCCGAAGAAAAAACAGATCCTTCTGTTTTCAGCAACCATGCCCGGCGATATAAAATCGCTGGCGGATTCGATCCTAAATAATCCGATCCGGGTTGAAATAACAAAACAAAATACCACTGCCGATTCTATATCAGAACTTATCTATGGCATCCCGAAGGAATACAAACGCGAGCTACTTTCTTATCTTATAGGCAGCAACAATTGGCAGCAGGTCTTAGTCTTTGTGCGCACCAAACACGGTGCAGACCGTTTGGAAAAGCAATTAATCAAAGACGGTATCCGGTCGGTCTCCTTGCATGGCGATAAAACCCAAGCCGCCCGCACCAAAGCGCTGGCGCTATTCAAAGCCGGAAAGGTAACGGCATTGGTGGCCACCGACGTTGCTGCAAGGGGACTCGATATAGAAGAATTACCCCATGTCATTAATTTCGATCTACCGCAGGTGGCAGAAGATTACATTCACCGGATCGGGCGTACCGGGCGGGCGGGCTTAAGCGGCGCCGCAATATCTTTGGTTTGTCCGGAAGATGCGTATCTCCTGGAAGCCATCGAAAAACTGTTGAAACGGCAAATACCGAGGGTCAGCGATACCGGATATGAACCCGTGTCTTTGCGTCCAATCGATGCACCCAGGAAAAACGCCACTGCCAACAAGCCTTCATCCTCAGGAAAAAAAGATTACCGGCATGCCAACAAAAAAAAGAACACCCCTACCAAGAAATCGGGGGCTAACTCTAGGAACAAAAAAACAGGGAATCGTTAAACCGCCGAGAATTTCTAAAACCAGTAATACCTACTTCGGAAGAACAGTGACACCGTAGCTTTCAAGATTATTGTCTATTAACCGGATAATGATTTGAAACTTGCGGACTGCTGGATTTCCTTTTTCCGTTTTTTTAAGGTCTCATGTTACTTGCTGGCTGGACATTCCATAAACTTATTTATCCTATCAAAACACTTCTTTAAAACCCGTTCCCCGTCACATATCAAGTTTAACCGCACCTCCAGTCTCGCTTATTTTTCAAAAATCCCGGCTTTTACATTTCACACAAGGTACATTTTTGAAGCCCGCCTCTGGCTGTCCTTCCAATCAAAGAAAAATTTTTCGACTTTATAACTAACAATACTAAATTGCTATTAGTAATCATACGTATTTTCTTAAGCTTAATTTAAGAATAGTCTGAAATTGATAGTTCAGTAAGCCCAAAAATCTCATAGGAATAGCCCTTTTCAAATAAGGAAATATTAACTCGCTGAATTATTTGAACTTTGTACATTTATCCAGCTTGTACACAGCATTTTCTTAACTCATCGACAACGAGGCTAACCACTATGTTGAAGAAAATTAATTGTAAAGACACGGAAAACATTCTAAAAAATGTTTTTCACGTCACGCCAACGGGTAGAAATTCTACAGATGCTATAAAAAAATCTACCGTAACATCAGAACCACACCAGCTAATCGCGACGAAGCCTGCTTACCGGCTAAAACAGGATTTAAAACCGATATGGCTGCTGCTTTTATTGCCACTCATAGAAACTACGGCCTGGGGCGCCTTACCCGGCGGCACCTTAGAACCGAAGACTATCCCCAAATACAGCGCACCGCTGTACATACCGCCGCCAATGCCGAAAGCAACAAGCGGCGGAGTACCGGGAGTAGACTATTATAAAATTGCCGCGCGTCAGATCTCACAACAAGTGCTGCCGCTGCCTTTGCCCAGAACAACGCTTTGGGCTTACGGCTCAACCGACCAGCCCAACAGCTATCACTCTCCATCCCTGACCATAGAAGCCAATGTCAACCATCCGGTAAGGGTGAAATGGATCAACGATCTAAAAGACAATAACGGAAATTTTCTTCCGCATCTGCTCCCGGTAGACCAAACCGTACACTGGGCAAATCCACCTGGCGGCCCCGGCGGGCAAGACAGCATGGGATACGATCCGACAGCGTATCAAGGCCCTGTCCCGTTAGTCACCCACCTCCACGGCGCGCATGTGGTCGATGGTAGTGACGGTTATCCTGAATCTTGGACCTTGCCAAACGCCAACAATATACCGACCACTTACGCGACCCGCGGCTCGCATTGGAAACAAATCAGCAATGCGCCAGATGAAGTTGGGGCAGCCACTTACCAATATTCCAACGACCAGCGCGCCACCCACCTCTGGTTTCACGACCATACGCTGGGCATGACACGGAGCAATGTGTATACCGGTTTGGCAGGCAATTACATGCTTCGCGGTGGTATGACGGATTTACCAAGCTTATTGATGCCGCGAGGTAAATACGAAGTTCCACTGCTAATACAAGACCGCGCTTTCAACCAAGACGGCAGTTTGTTTTATCCGGGTGACCGCGCTTTCTTTGAAGGGCTTCCAAAGGATAAATTGCAAATACCTTTTATTCCTGACCAAACGGCATCCGGCGGCGTTAGCGATGTCTCGCCTATCTGGAATCCAGAATATTTTTCTAATGTGATGCTCGTTAATGGCAACAGTTGGCCGAAACTGGACGTTGAAAAACGCCGCTACCGCTTCCGTATTTTAAATGCATCCGATTCGCGCTTCATGATCCTGCGCATTGCCAATAATCCGACGGCGCGTCCGGCAACCTCCGCGATACCGTTTTGGGTCATTGGCAGTGATGGCGGTTTTCAAACCCGGCCGCAACGGGTAGACACCCTGTTAATTGGCCCTGCTGAAAGGTATGATGTCGTCGTTGACTTTACCAATGCCCATAATGGCAGCGAGCTTTACCTGATTAACGA
>JBGAWU010000178.1:0-5546 GCA_044227425.1 Methyloglobulus sp. | reverse complement strand
GACGAACTCATTCAGAGACTCTGGGGCTACGTTGAAAAGGCCAGGTCGGAAAACTTGGCATGACAGTTGACACCAGACTTCTGCCGAACAAGTCCCATTGGCCCGTTGTCCACCACTGGATGACGCTGAATGGCGGCTTTGAACGGCTTCGGCGGCGAGGTTTGGTTTAAATTCGATAGCGCAACCAAAGCGGGCAGAACTTTGTTTAACGAATCCGCCCAAAGCGTAAGCAGTAGCCTTGAAAATATAAGGGTTTCATCGCAATTATGCCCAACCAAAATACAAACCTGCCTGTTTGATTATAATAGGCGCGGGCTATGCGAACAGGAACAGGCCGCTTATCTGGAAGCATTGGCAATCATCAAGGAAAATACAACGGTAACAGATGTCTTATTGTATACCTTGGCAAGGCCTTCCTTGCAGCCGGAAGCAAAGCTTTTAAGCCCTTTGCCGTTCGAAGTGATGGGCACGTTTGCTGAAGCTATTCGACTGTTAGGGTTTAATGTGTCTGTTTCTTGTTGATATTGAATTCATAAGTTATTACTTGTTGTATGGCATTATAGCCACTATAATGCTTAGTCCGGTCAATGTGCGAATGTGGCGAAATTGGTAGACGCGCTGGATTTAGGTTCCAGTAGGGCAGCCTGTGGGAGTTCGAGTCTCCCCATTCGCACCACTTAACCCAATATGTAAAACATCGATTTTTACTCATCTTTATTAACATGCCCATTGTCGGCGTTCTTATAAAAATCCAAACCGTTTGTTGAGGTAAAACAATGCAAGTGTCTGTCGAGAAGACATCAGAATTGAGCAGAAAAATGACCGTTCAAGTGCCTGAAACAATAGTTCAGGAAAAAATTGCCGAACGCCTGAAAACATTGGCAAAGCAGGTCAAGATCGATGGTTTCCGTCCTGGCAAAGTGCCTCAACATGTGGTCAATAAAATGTACGGCGAGCGGGTGCGTGGCGAGGTGGCCGGCGATTTAATCCAGTCCACTTATGTCGATGCCTTACGCGACCAGGATTTAAAGCCCGCCGGTCAACCGCATATCCACGAGTTCGAAGAAACCGATGGGTTTAAATACATTGCGGAGTTTGAAGTTTACCCCGAGATCTCTTTGGACGGCGTAGAACAGATGGATATAAAGCGTCCTATCTCCTCGGTGGAGGAAGCTGATGTCGATGCCATGATTGAAAAGCTAAGGGTCCAGAAAAAAACATGGGCTGAAGTCGACCGTCCTGCCCAGGAAAGTGACCGTATTACGATTGCTTTCTCAGGAATTTCCGAAGGCAAAAACTTTACCGAAGGGAAAGTGCAGGATTTTCCTGTCGAAATTGGCGCCAAGCAAATGATCTCCGGATTTGAGGATAACCTGGTAGGCTTGAATAAAGGCGATAACAAGGTGTTTTCTGTCACCTTCCCTGAACAGTACAACAATGAAACGCTGGCAGGCAAGCCCGCGGAATTCGAAGTGGAAGTGCTGAAAGTTGACGCGCCGTCCCTGCCTGAGCTGGATGAAGAGTTCATCAAGGGTTACGGTACGCTTGATGGCAGTTTGCAAACCTTCCGCGAGGATGTTAAGACCAACATGCAAAGGGAGCTTGACCAGGCCTTGTACGCAAGGTTGAAGAACGAAGTGTTGGCAGCCCTGCATGAAAAAGTCAAGCTGGTTGTTCCCAATGCGCTGATAGACGAAGAGATTGAAAACTTGATGAAGCCGTATATCGAATCAGCAAAAAGACAAAAACTGAAACGTGAAGATTTGCAATTGCCTAAGGATGCCTTCAAGGCCGAAGCGGAACGCCGGGTGGCTTTGGGTTTGATATTGGGCGAAATCATCCATGTTAAAGAAATCAAGTTGGACGAAAGTAAGGTCAGGGCGGCGATTGAAGATATGGCGAAAAGCTATGAGCAACCCGAGGCTTTTGTGTCCTGGTATTATGCGGATAAGGGTCGTTTGAACGGCGTACAGCAGATGGTCCTGGAAGACCAAACAGTGGATTGGCTGCTTTCGCAAGCTAAAATAACTGATGAAACCATGAGTTTTAGTGCTATTATGGACAAAAACCAACGGTAATTTAGATTAATGTATAACAAACTCAACAACCTAAACCAGATGGTTCCGCCGCAAGCCGCCGGAAATCTTGTGCCGATAGTCATTGAGCAAACTGCGCGCGGCGAGCGCAGTTTTGACATTTATTCAAGGCTTTTGAAAGAGCGGGTTATCTTTCTGGTAGGTCAGGTTGAAGACTATATGGCTAACCTTATCGTTGCCCAGTTGCTTTTCCTGGAATCTGAGAATCCCGATAAGGATATCCATCTCTATATCAATTCTCCTGGCGGCTCCGTGACGGCTGGAATGTCTATTTACGACACGATGCAGTTCATCAAGCCGGATGTCAGCACCATGTGCATCGGTCAGGCGGCTAGTATGGGCGCATTATTGTTAACTGGCGGAACCAAGGGTAAACGGTATTGTTTGCCGCATTCGCGCATGATGATCCATCAACCTTTGGGCGGTTTTCAGGGGCAAGCCTCCGATATTGATATCCATGCCAGGGAAATATTACAAATTCGGGATAAACTGAATAAGGTACTTTCCCATCACACGGGGCAACCTATAGAAAAAGTTCAGGTCGATACCGATAGGGATAATTTCTTAAGTCCGGAAGATGCTGTTAACTATGGATTAATTGATAAGGTTTTGAACAGCAGGGTTACCCCCCTTGGTTGAGAAGATAAAGTTAAACGCGATTTTTAAGCAATATCGCGGTATTTGGGTTTGGTGGGTAATAGATACAATGACTGTCTGCCAAACGGGATGTCTTCAGGAGTCCGATGATGAGTAACGATAGAAACAGCAAAGACGATGATAAGCTACTGTATTGTTCTTTTTGCGGTAAAAGCCAACAAGAAGTCCGGAAGCTGATTGCTGGGCCATCCGTCTATATATGCGACGAATGTGTGGACCTGTGCAACGATATCATTAAAGATGAGTTACAGGACAAAACTTCTGGTTTTTATGGCGGCGAGTTGCCGAAGCCCAAACAAATCAAGGAAGAACTTGATAGCTATGTTATTGGGCAGGAGCGCGCGAAGAAAATCCTAGCGGTTGCTGTTTATAACCATTATAAAAGGTTACGGAATAAAACCAAAAAAGACGGGGTTGAGCTGGCGAAAAGCAATATATTGCTGATTGGGCCTACGGGCTCCGGCAAAACATTGCTGGCTGAAACCTTGGCACGGTTGCTGGATGTGCCTTTCACAATCGCCGATGCGACAACATTGACCGAAGCCGGTTATGTGGGTGAAGACGTCGAAAACATCATCCAGAAAATTTTGCAAAAATGCGATTACGATGTCGAAAAAGCCGAAACCGGTATCGTTTACATCGACGAAATCGATAAAATCTCGCGGAAATCCGATAACCCTTCCATAACCCGGGATGTGTCGGGGGAAGGCGTACAACAGGCCTTGTTGAAGTTGATCGAGGGTACGGTTGCGTCAGTGCCGCCGCAAGGCGGACGTAAACATCCGCAACAGGAGTTTTTGCAGGTCAACACAGCCAATATCCTGTTTATTGTCGGTGGCGCATTCGCCGGTTTGGATAAGGTGATTAAGGCGCGTTCCGAAAAAGGTGGGATCGGCTTTTCGGCGGAAGTCAAAGGTAAGGATGAAGCCAAAAATGTCGGTCAATTGTTTTCCGAAGTTGAGGCGGAGGATCTGATTAAATACGGTTTGATACCGGAGTTTGTCGGCAGGTTGCCTGTCGTGGCTACGCTGGATGAATTGGACGAGCAGGCTTTGATCAAGATTTTGACCGAACCTAAAAACGCCTTAATCAAGCAATATCAGCATTTGTTTGAAATGGAAGGGGCGGAGTTGGAATTCCGCGAAGAATCCCTCGGCGCGATCGCCAGAAAATCGATGGAGCGGAAAACCGGGGCGAGGGGGTTAAGGACAATCGTTGAGAATGTCTTGTTAAATACAATGTATGAATTGCCTTCTGCCGATAATATCCATAAGGTTGTTGTCGATGAAAGTGTCATCCAGGGGGAATCCGACCCTTATTTGGTTTATGAAACAGAAAAAATCAAAGCCTGATAAAAAGGTTAAGTAACGAAAGCAGATAAAGGAACGTTGGCAGGGTCGTCATCGTTCCTTTTTTTTTAAGAGTAGGCGGGTAAGTTAGCGAATGCGAAAGAAGCAATTTCGAATTCATTCTTGCTATTTAAAATAACATCCCCATAATCACGTATAGGGTAATTGTGAGTATTACTTCATGGAAAAGCAGAAAATGACAGAGTTAGAAATGATAGTGCCGGTGTTGCCGTTACGGGATGTTGTCGTCTATCCGCATATGATTATTCCCTTGTTTGTCGGAAGGCAGAAGTCGATTGACGCCTTGAATACGGCGACGCAGGACAGTAAGCAGATATTGCTGGTGGCCCAAAAAGAAGCCGGTGTGGACGAACCCGAGTTCGACGACCTGTATGAGATCGGAACGTTAGCGAATATTTTACAGCTTTTAAAACTGCCGGACGGCACGGTTAAGGTGCTGGTGGAAGGCAGTGAGCGTTGCAGGGTTTTAGAATACACGGAAACTTCAAATTATATTTCTGCAAAAGTTGAAAAACTCAACGATATATTGCTGATTTCAGAACAAAAGCTGGATGCATTGAAGCGTACGGTCATGAATTCCTTCGACCAGTATGTTAAATTTAACAATAAGATTCCGCCCGAAGTATTGAATGTATTAAACGGAATCGATGATCCGAGCAGGCTTGCCGACACCATGGCCGCCCATGTAGCCATCAAGATTCACGAAAAACAGGTGATCCTTGAAACGGCGGACATCGAGCAGCGTTTGGAAGCGTTGATGGCGCTGATGGAGGGTGAAGTCGATATCCTGGACATGGAAAAGAAAATTCGTGTCCGGGTTAAGCAACAAATGGAGAAAAATCAAAGGGAATATTATTTGAATGAGCAGATGAAAGCCATTCAAAAAGAATTGGGGGACATGGACGATGTTCCCAATGAAATCGAAGAATTAGAAAACAAAATTGAAAACGCCGGGATGTCCTCGGAGGCAAAAACTAAAGCTTCCACGGAATTAAACAAATTGAAACTGATGTCCCCGATGTCTGCCGAGGCCACGGTCGTAAGGAATTATATCGATTGGATGGTCAACGTGCCTTGGAAAAAGAAGACCAAGGTGACGAGGGTTTTAAAGGATGCCGAACAGGTTTTGGAGTCGGAGCATTACGGCCTAGAGAAAGTTAAGGAACGGATCCTGGAATATCTGGCGGTTCAGCAAAGGGTCAAGCAACTGAAAGGCCCAATATTATGTCTGGTTGGGCCTCCAGGCGTTGGTAAAACATCGTTGGGCGAATCGATTGCTAGGGCGACCAACCGGAAATATGTCCGGATGGCCTTAGGCGGCGTTCGGGATGAAGCGGAAATTAGGGGGCATCGGAGGACCTATATCGGGTCGATGCCGGGCAAGATCCTGCAAAATTTAGCCAAAGTAAAAACAAGGAATCCT
>JBGAWU010000177.1:0-5601 GCA_044227425.1 Methyloglobulus sp. | reverse complement strand
CCCTATGCGTATGAGTTACCGGTTGCCCCGCATCTCGCGGGAATAGACTATCCTGTCGAGTTTTCGGTTATTAAAGATGTGTTCAGCCAAGTTAAAGATAAAGCACAAATTGTTCTGGTTGAAGGCGCGGGTGGATGGCATTCGCCATTAAACGGCTATCAGGACAATAGCGATTTGGCGAAAGAGTTGAACTTACCGGTAATCCTGGTGGTTGCGATAAAACTGGGTTGTATCAATCATGCCAAGCTGACTTACGATGCGATAAAGCAGAGTGGGCTTGTTTGCATCGGGTGGATAGCCGTCCACAGCGACGAGTCACAGCTATTTCCTGAAATGACGGTATCTTATATTGAGGGTTTGATAGATGCACCTTTGTTGGTCGGGTTGCCCTACATGAATGCCGCCGATTTTGATAAGCTGGCGGAGAATTTGTTTCAGCAGGGTTGGGTGTAGGTGGTCGACGAATGATTGTATTTAAATGATTGTATTTATTTGTTAATAGGAGATAGAGAAATTACCGGAAGTAATCAATCCCCATGAATTGTCGGTTAGACAACATGCTTTTCGATTTATTCCGAAACTAAATGGCTTAGCTTATGGCGAATATGACAGCCTTGGGTTAGAATTACTTGGTAAATTGTCCGTTAAATAAAATTAAGTCTGCGTGTTCGTGTGTTTGATGCACGATTTACCAGCCCTTACAAAAGTTTATAACTTATAGAGAGGAGTTTTCTCAGTGAAGAAAACAAAGCAACTATTCACAGGCCTTCTTCTAATGTTTTTAGGTCTGGGAACTTTGCAAGCAGAGGACTGCCCTTCCAGAATAATGGAGGGTAATGTTTGTCTTCCCAAAGATTTTCCGCTTGAAGCATCGCCAGGCCGTTATACGCTGAATTTGATGCAGGGGGAGACACAGCTTAGCCATGATGTCTATGACCTGCACATGCTGATTTTATGGATCTGTGTTTTTGTCGGTATCTGTGTATTCGGGATGATGTTTTATTCCATCTACCATCATCGAAAATCGAAAGGCCACGTTGCCGCGCAGTTTCATGAAAATACCACGGTAGAAATTATCTGGACCGTCATTCCAGCTCTGATTCTTCTGTCAATGGCTATTCCTGCCACCAAAACATTGTTGAAAATGGATGACGTGCAGGATTCCGATATGACGGTTAAAGTCACAGGCTGGCAATGGAAGTGGGAGTACGATTATCAGGATAGTGGCATTCACTTTTTCAGTAACCTGGATGCGGCGAGCAATAGGGCAAGGCAATTAAATTCAGGCGTCGACCCTAAATCAGTCCCGCACTATCTTTTGCGGGTCGATGAACCGCTGGTTATCCCTGTTAATAAAAAAATCCGCTTCGTCATTACCGCAGCCGATGTGCTCCATTCATGGTGGGTACCTGATCTAGGCTGGAAAAAAGACGCTATTCCCGGTTTTATCAACGAGGCTTGGACTTCTGTTTCGAAAGCAGGTGTTTACCGAGGGCAATGTACTGAGCTTTGCGGGAAAGACCACGGCTTTATGCCAGTGGTGGTGGTCGCAATGGAGCAAGGCGATTACGATGCCTGGAAAGCCAAGAAGCTTGAGCAGCAGCAAGCCGGTAACGACGATAGCGATCAATCTCATGAGCAATTGGTGAAAAAAGGCGCCGATGTTTACGCGAAAAATTGCTCGACCTGCCATATGGAAAATGGTGCAGGGATTCCCGGTGCTTTCCCGGCGCTTACCAATAGTCCTGTCGTCAATGGCGACATCAATGCGCAAGCAAATGTGATATTGAACGGCAGAAATGCCATGCCGGCATTCGGCAAACAGTTGAGCGCTTCGGAACTTGCCGCCGTCATCACATTTACCCGAAATGGTTTGGGCAATTCTAAAGGGGATGAGATACAGCCGAAAGGGATTAAGGCTTTATTGTCAGGTGGTAAAGTAGAAGCGGCCGCACCAAGTCCTGAAGCTAAAAAAGAAGTAAAAGCCGAACAGCCAGTCAAAAATGTTAAATCGGAAGAAAAAGTAAAGGCGTCCGCAAAGGCTGATGAAGACAAGGTAGAAAGTGTCCAGTTTGCCCAGGATAAATTTTATCCGCAAAAAAGAATCAGCGATAAGCCTGCCGGAAACGAAAATTCAAAACCAGCAGATAGCAAAAAAACTGATGCTAAAGCAGGCACTAACACAAAGGTATCTCTAGACGACTTGGTCAGCAAAGGCGCCGCTGTCTACGAAAAAAATTGCCAGTCATGCCATCAAAAAGATGGTGCGGGAATGCCGCCGATGTTTCCGGCGTTGAAAGGAAGTCCGGTTGTTACTGGTAAAATTGATGCCCAGGTTGAGCTTATGTTGAAGGGCAAGGCTGTTATGCCCGCCTTCGGCAAAACTTTAAGTGCGGATGATTTTGCGGCTGTGCTCGCTTACACAAGAAATAAATTGGGTAATTCTGTCGGAGATTTTAAACAACCGTCGGAAATTCAATCATTACAATCCGCCAAATAAAGCGGCGCAATGGTTTAATGTGAACTTATTGTTGGGTCAGGGTTCTGTAAAGCCAGTTATGTTTTTACAAACTTTGGTTCGGCGGAAATAATTTTGAAAGTAAAGAGGAATTGATATGTCTGCTGTTGTAGCTGAACATGACGACCACCACGATCACAGCCACGATGACCACGATCATGGTCCTGCGAAAGGTTGGCTAAGGTGGATTATTACGACTAACCATAAAGATATTGGTACGCTTTATTTGGTTTTCGCGCTAGCCATGTTTTTCGTTGGCGGAACGATGGCGTTGATTATTCGCGCCGAACTATTTGAGCCGGGCTTACAGTTTGTCGAGCCTCAATTCTTTAACTCGATGACCACCATGCATGCCTTGGTGATGGTATTCGGCGCGGTAATGCCGGGTTTTGTCGGCTTGGCGAACTGGATGATTCCAATGATGATCGGTGCGCCCGATATGGCCTTGCCACGCATGAACAATATGAGCTTCTGGTTGCTAGTTGCAGGCGTATTATTGCTTGCCAGTACCTTGTTCATGGAAGGCGGCGCACCTGCCAGCGGATGGACCTTGTATCCTCCATTGGTTTTGCAAACAGGTAAGGCATTGCCTTTTGCGGTGTTCTCGGTGCATTTGTTAGGGATTTCATCGATCATGGGAGCAATCAATATTATTGCGACTATTTTCAATATGCGCGCCCCTGGCATGACGTTGATGAAAATGCCTTTGTTCGTCTGGACATGGTTGATTACCGCATTCTTGTTGATTGCCGTAATGCCAGTGTTTGCCGGTGCGGTAACAATGTTGCTGACGGATCGGTTTTTCGAAACCAGCTTCTTTAATGCTGCAGGCGGCGGCGACCCGGTCTTGTATCAGCACATCTTCTGGTTCTTTGGACATCCTGAAGTTTACATTATGATTTTGCCGACTTTCGGCGTGGCTTCTACGATTATCCCGACTTTTGCCAGAAAGCCTTTGTTCGGCTACAGTTCAATGGTCTATGCGACTGCCGGCATTGCGTTCTTGTCGTTTATCGTATGGGCGCACCATATGTTTACAGTCGGTATGCCAATGGCGGGCGAGTTGTATTTTATGTACGCCACGATGCTGATTGCTATCCCGACGGCGGTTAAAATATTTAACTGGACCGCCACCATGTGGAAGGGTTCCATGACTTTCGAAACCCCCATGTTGTTTTCTATTGCCTTTGTCGCTTTGTTCACGATCGGTGGGTTTACCGGCTTGATGATGGCTATTGCGCCATCTGATTTCCAATATCATGATACCTATTTTATTGTTGCACACTTCCATTACACCTTGGTATTTTGGTTGTCGGCGTTATCGGTAAATATTTTGTTTTTTCCACAACATTTTTTGGGATTGGCAGGTATGCCGAGAAGGATTCCCGATTATGCGGTGCAATTCGCAGATTGGAACATGATATCCAGTATCGGCGGTTTTATGTTCGGAATTAGCCAATTGCTGTTCCTGTACATTGTTGTTGATACTATTAGGGGCGGTACCGGTGAAAAAGTATCCGATGAAGTTTGGGAAGATGCACACAAACACAGCTTAGAGTGGACGTTGCCATCTCCACCGCCATACCATAGCTTTACTACACCGCCCGCTGTAATTCCGGAACATTATTGAGGTTCGAGTTGTAGAAAAGCAGTGTTCGAGATAAGCCGTTCCGCAAATAGCGAAGTGGCTTTGATCTTAGTATAGCCAATGAATTTAAAAACCAAAAATGTGTTGACGGCTGTTGCTTTGTTTGTTGTGGCTATCTGTATCTATGTGTTGGCGGTAATACAAGCGCTTTCTCAATGAACACCGATATTCAGTCAAAAAATGCTAAATTAGTCCGTATTTTAGTTATTGTTGTCGTATTGATGTTTGGATTCGGCTTTGCTTTAGTGCCGCTTTACGACGTGTTATGTGACATAACCGGAATCAATGGAAAAGTCGATGCCAAGGGTGTTAAAGAGGTCGCTTACACAGTAGACAACAGCAGGGAAGTTACCGTGGAATTTATGACTTCCTTGAATGAATCGGCGCCGATGGTTTTTCGTGCTGAAACAAAAGTGATAAAAGTTCATCCGGGTAAGTATTACAAGGTGAATTTTTATGCTGAAAACAAAACAGACAATGTAATGGTTGCGCAAGCCATACCCAGTATTTCACCGGGATTGGCGGCGGAATACTTTAAGAAAACCGAGTGCTTTTGTTTTACGGAACAAACATTCAAGTCTCGGGAAGGTAAGACGATGCCGGTTCGGTTTGCAATAGATCCTAAATGACCGGCAGACTATAAAACCATTACGTTAGCCTATACATTTTTTGATAAAACTGATAAACCGCATAAAAATTAGAGAGGAACTTTATGTCAACAAGTGGAACCTATTATATTCCGCATAAAGCAACGTGGCCGGTCATGGCGACGGCGGGATTAGCCACCATGCTGGCTGGATTTGCAAATTATTTAAACGGCTCTTCTGCCGGTACGATCATGATGCTTATCGGTTTTGGCATATTTATCGTGATGATTGCTGGCTGGTTTACCTTGCAAGCCGGTGAAAGCGAATCCGGAATGTACAATACTCAAGTCGGTATCTCTTACCGGATGGGAATGATGTGGTTTATCTTCTCGGAAATCATGTTTTTTGCGGTGTTTTTCGGCACACTTTGGTATACCCGCAATCTGTCCGTGCCATGGCTAGGTGGAGAAGGCACCGGCGCTGCCACGAAAGAATTCCTTTGGCCTTCGTTTGAAGCTGGCTGGCCGTCGAATGGCCCTAAACATCTTGTTGATGGAAAAGCTGATGGCGGCGAATTTGAAGCGATGGGTGCGTGGGGTTTGCCTTTTATTAATACTTTATTGCTGCTTTCAAGTGGTGTTACCTGTACATGGGCGCATCACGGCTTGCTTGCGAAAAATCGTGACCAACTGATAAAAGGCTTGATCGCCACCGTAGGATTAGGTTTTCTGTTCGTGCTATGCCAAGCATCGGAATATCATGAAGCTTATACGGAAATGGGCTTAACGCTCGGTACCGGTATTTACGGTTCTACCTTTTTTATGTTGACCGGTTTTCACGGATTTCAC
>JBGAWU010000176.1:0-5616 GCA_044227425.1 Methyloglobulus sp. | reverse complement strand
CCCCGCGCCAGCGGATTATGGATTGAACCGGGAATCGCGAAAACTTCACGGTTTTGTTCCAAGGCCAATCTTGCTGTTATCAAGGAACCACTGCTTTTTGCCGCTTCAACGACCAACAGGCCTTGGCATAAACCGCTTATAATCCGATTTCGCCTTGGAAAATGATTGGCTTTTGCCAATGTACCAGGCGGAAATTCAGAAACCATCGCGCCAGTGTTGACGATTTCAGTAGCCAGATCAATATTGCGAGCCGGATAAACGCGGTCAAGCCCTGTGCCGGCCACTGCTATCGTGAAACCATTGGCATTCAGCGCCCCCCGGTGGCTGGCGGCGTCGATACCTAGCGCCAATCCGCTGGTTATGACAAAACCGTGCTGGCTTAATGTTTTTGCGAATGCAACAGCTGTTTCCAAGCCCAAGGCTGAAGGGTTACGGCTACCGACGATGGCAATTTGCGTTTTCGACAACAAGCCAGGGTTTCCCCGCACGAAGAGTACCGGCGGTGGATCTGGAATCTCTTTCAGTAATGCGGGATAACGGTTGTCATTCAGCGTGATGGCGAAGTTGTTATTTTGCTCCAGCCAGGCCAAATCCGCGTCTATCAGTGACCAGTCGGGATTTTTGATGGCTTGGAAGATTTCGCTTTTCAAGCCTAATTCCGACTGCACCCGCTTGGCATCTGTAAATAACTCGACCGGTGAATATTTTTCCAGCAGTCTTAAGAACGATTTTCCTCCAAATCCTGGCGTCCGCAATAGCATCAGCCAGAATTTGATCTCATCTTGTTTTGCGTTTAATGAATTATTCAGGGGGTTTGGACTTTGTCGAGAACGCGGATAGCTAAGTTAGATTTCATGACCAACGCATAGCTCACACGCTCGAAAGGACGGAAAACCATTAATTTACCGGCAATTTCATCCGGTAATTTTACCTGGTCATTCCGGATGAGGCTGTATTGGTCCCTGGCAACTCGTCCGCGCCTTAAAATATCGAGTTCATGTCCTGGAAGCAGGCCATCTCGAGTCCCTTTGTCGATAACGACAACATTGTATTTGCCAATTTCAGCCACACCATCCAGAACATAAATAATACTGCCTTTAATGCTTTCTTCTGGAGGGCGGGGGAAGTAATTCAAAATGAATTGCTCTTCCGACTTAGCCATGAAACGGTCGCCGATCATTACCTCGCCATTGGATTTGTCGATAGAAACGGTAGCCGGGTCGCCTTCCTGTACCAATGTGGCGTCACCGATGTATTTTGCTTCGTAGCCTAAAATTTCGCCGGTTTCAGGGTTTGTAAATGTTACCCCAGGGCGGTAAATCGTATAAGCCATGCTTTCCGGCTGGATGATGGAACGGACATACAACTTGTCGCCCGTGGCAGCCACCAGATGCTCGCCGGCAAAATCAATCGCATAAGGTGCTGTATTCAATTCATTGACGCCGACAACGCGGGGCGAAGTCAGGAATTTTGCAATATTTTCATTAGGGATGAGCTGGATGGCTTTCTTGAAGCTGGTCTCGCGGATACAAGGGGACAATTTTCCGCCCTGCGCCATGGCGAAGCTTGTCCGTCCGTTATGAATATCTTCTTCGCTTACTACGCAATTACCGCTGGATGTAAAGCCTTCGGCAGATTGACCGGGCTGGGTAAAGCTCAATCGGGGATGCCCCTCGACAACCGAAAAATAAACCGTATCGCCAGGGTAAATAAGATGGGGATTTTTTATTTGGCTGTTATATCGCCAAAGCTCCGGCCATTGAGTCGGATTATTCAAAAATTTTGCGGAAATATCCCATAAAGTATCGCCTTCGACGACGGTATATTGACTTGGATGGGACGGATTGACCGAAATTTCATCTGCTCCTCGTGCCCAAAGCGTGGTGGCGAAAAAAAAAGAAACAAACAGCCCGAAAAGTGTTCGAAAACCCATAGATTATTCCTGTGGCGTCATTTTAATCATTATGAATTCAAAGTTTAGATGAATTCATATAGAATTCCAGTATTGCTTATTATAATGGAGAGTTTGTTGAGCATTCTAACTATTCTCGAATTTCCTGACGAAAGACTGCGAAAAAAGGCTGTCGAAGTGCAAACTGTCGATAGGAATATTAAAACACTGATCGACGATATGCTTGAAACCATGTACGCCGCCAAAGGCATCGGCTTGGCTGCGACCCAAGTTAACGTCCATCAACGTATTGTGGTTATCGATATCAGCGAAAATAAAGATAACCCTTTGTGCTTGATCAATCCAATAATTATCGAAAAAGATGGCTCCGAAGAATCCGAGGAGGGTTGCCTTTCAGTACCCGGCTTTTTTGAAAAAGTGAAACGGGCCGAAAAAATCAAGGTTAAAGCGCTTAATAAAACTGGCGAACCGTTCGAACTGGAAGCCGATAGCTTATTAGCCGTATGCATTCAACACGAATTGGACCATCTGGAAGGTAAATTGTTTGTGGACTATATTTCTTCGCTCAAGCGGCAACGGATTAAGAAAAAACTGGATAAAATCCATAAGCAGGAACAGAACTGAACATGCGGATTATTTTTGCGGGCACTCCCGATTTCGCAATTCCCAGTTTACAAATGCTGCTGACTTCTAAAGAATTAACTGGGAAACACCAGGTTTGCGCTGTCTACACTCAACCCGACCGTCCCGTCGGCAGGGGGCGCAAACTGCAACCCAGTCCGGTCAAAGAACTGGCTTTATCTGCCGGTATTCCCGTATTTCAGCCGCAAAGTTTAAAAACCGATGCGGAACTAAGGCAATTTAGCGATTTACAACCCGACCTGATGATCGTAGTCGCCTATGGCATGATTCTGCCCCAAGCTATTCTGGACATCCCTAAGTACGGTTGCCTTAACGTCCACGGCTCCTTACTGCCGCGC
Source organism: Methyloglobulus sp. (assembly GCA_044227425.1). Taxonomy (GTDB): domain Bacteria; phylum Pseudomonadota; class Gammaproteobacteria; order Methylococcales; family Methylomonadaceae; genus Methyloglobulus. Next base: position 2,724 of record JBGAWU010000176.1, on the reverse strand, counting down.
TGGCGGGGCGCGGCACCGATTCAAAGGGCTTTGATGGCGGGCGATAAAACCACGGGGATCACCATTATGCGGATTGCCCTCAAACTGGATGCGGGCGATATGCTGCATAAAGAAGAATATGCCATCTCCGACACCGACACGTCCGCGGATTTATTCCTGCACCTCTCGAAACTTGGCGCAACCGGTTTAGAAAAAGTCATCGTGCAACTGGAATCGGGAACGTTAAAAGCTGAAAAACAGGACGAAACCCTAGTCATCCATGCTGAAAAATTAACCAAAACCGAAGCGGAACTGGATTGGACGCAACCGGCGGAGGAACTGGATAGAAAAATAAGAGGCCTTAACCCTTGGCCGGTTGCACAAACGCTTTATAAAGACAATATTCTGAGAATTTGGCGCGCCATGCCGATCAAATACGACCAGAACCCCGATCCCGGCACCGTCATAAGCACCGCTAAATCGCTCGATGTGGCAACTGGCAATGGCTTGTTAAGGTTGCTTGAAGTGCAAATGCCCGGCGGGAAAAAACTGCCTATCCAGGCTTTTTTAAACTCCCATCAATGCCAGGGCGTAAAACTCGGTTGATCTCATTTTGAATACACGATGGGCTGCCGCCCAAGTCATAACGAAAATATTGAGCGAAGGCCAATCATTAACGGCAGCTTTGGACAATACCTTGAAAAAGCTCGATTCCGCCCAAGACAAAGCCTTTATCCAAGCGATGTGTTATGGCGTGTGCCGGTATTATCAGCTATTGGATTTTATCTTAAACGCCTTACTCGATAAGCCGATAAAGTCGGTAGAAGTAAAATCCCTGTTACTGATCGGCCTGTATCAGCTTAAATTCATGCGGGTAAAACCCCACGCCGCCGTATCGGAAACTGTACAGGCGGCGCGCAATTTAGCTTGGGCAAAAGCTTTGATTAATGCCGTGCTAAGAAATTACCTAAGGAAACAAGACGAACTTGAGCAAAGGGCGAATCAGAATAAAATCGCAGCATTAAGCCATCCTGACTGGTTGATTGAACAATTGGAATCCGATTGGCAAGGCCGTGCAGAATTTCTCATGTTCGAAAACAATCAACCACCGCCAATGGTGTTGCGCATCAATCCCGCAAAAACTTCGCGCGAGGACTATTTGCAATTACTGGGCGACCAAAATATCCCCGCGCAAACGGTTGGCTTTAACCGTCCGGGCATAATCCTTGAGAACCCCGTTTCAGTCGACGCCCTACCCGGTTTTACCGAAGGCTGGATCTCGGTCCAAGATAGCGCCGCGCAGTTGGCGGCAGAATTACTTAATGCCCATCCAGGACAACGGGTATTGGATGTTTGCGCGGCACCCGGCGGAAAAACGGCCCACATCCTCGAATTGCACCCGGATTTGCAAGAAGTCGTTGCTGTCGATATTGACGGAAACAGAATGGGACGCGTCCAAGAAAACTTGCAACGTTTAGGGCAAAAGGCAACGCTTATAGTCGCCGATGCCTCTAGGCCGGATACCTGGTGGGATGGCAAGCCTTTTGACCGTATTTTACTAGACGCCCCCTGTTCAGCTACCGGCGTAATTCGCCGCCATCCCGATATCAAGCTATTACGGAGAGCGGAAGATATTGGCGTGTTGGTTACTTTACAAAAAACCATCTTGACCGCTATCTGGCCCCTGTTGACACGGGGCGGAATCTTGCTGTATGCAACCTGTTCCGTATTAAAGCAAGAAAACGAACTTCAGGTTAAAGACTTCTTAGCGACCCATCACGACGCCAGTGAACTACCTATTTCGTCCGAAGAATGGGGAATTGATAGCACGTACGGCAGGCAAATCTTAACGGGAAGCTCCTCAATGGACGGTTTTTATTATGCCCGCATCATTAAGCAGTAAACGTTCGTCATTGCTATACGTACTTGCATTGCTGGCATCGACGCCTGCCTATTGTGAAAATCCCGGCGAAGTTAAGGTAAAAAACGCAGAGACATCTTTGCTGGGCGATTATTACGTATTGAACGCCGACATTGACTACCAATTAAGTAAAAAGGCAACTGAAGCATTACGGAACGGCGTACCTTTGCTTTGGACTTATGAGTTCAAGGTCGAAGAACTCCGCGACTATCTATGGAATAAAGCTATCTTTGAAAAAAGCATCCCCTACCGCATCCAATACCATGCCTTGTTGAACGTTTACCGTGTAAAAAACGAAAGCAGCGGTACTGTCAATAACTTTTCAACGCTCGAATCCGCCCTTGAATTACTATCGTCATTACACGATTTCCATTTAATAGAAAAAGGCGATATTTCTGAAGATAAACAATATATTGCGAAAATGAAAATAATCTTCGAGCGCGATGCGTTGCCGTTGCCGTTACGCCCGACGGCTTATTTCAATCCGCAATGGTATCTATCCAGCGACTGGTACGTATGGCCGTTAAAAAAATAAAGCCGCCTATCGGGATCTCCATCGCCATCCTGGTTGGCCTGATCCTGCTGTCCTTACAATTGATGAGCACCGCCACGCAAGAATCGTCAAAACTGGGAGAAATGTACTCATGGCTGTTGCTGGTCAATGCTTTGGGCTCGGTTGTCCTGTTGGGACTGGTAGGCGCGAACATCTATTCATTAATCCGTCAGTTAAAAAAGCGCGAAGCTGGTTCAAAACTGACCACACGAATGGTGTCGCTGTTCGTCCTTTTATCGCTCGCACCCGCCGCTATCGTCTTTTATTTTTC
>JBGAWU010000175.1:0-5623 GCA_044227425.1 Methyloglobulus sp. | reverse complement strand
GCCGCCGTGTCTTTGGATGCCTCGTTCGGCAATCTCTTGTGCCAGTTCCGCTTGTCGTCGCTGGCGATGGTCTTTGTCCAATTCTTTCTTTTCCAACATGCGAGCTGTCCGGTAGGCAAAATAACTGTGCCAAAGCGCGTTTTCAGGGTGATCATTTTCTTTTTCTTTCATGTCAACCAAGTTGAGCAGGCCGTAAACGTAACCCGTGCTTAGATCGTAATCTTTCCGTAAATTATCCAGACGAACAAGACGGTTGGTTGTGAGTTCGGCAAATTCATCCCAGGACATCGTTTGCTTAAAACAGGTCACGGCATTTTTGGGGCTGGACTTGCCATTGCCAGGATTGTGTGCCTTGGCCTCGTCCAAGCCCGCTTCCGCCAAGTCAGCTAGTTGGTTGATCGGCAAGCCGGGCTTGGTGGTGCTGATGCCTGCGGAAAAGTGTACTTCCTTATTTCCTGCGACATAGCGTTGAAAAGCTTGCCGCATGTCACCTGCCAACCGTATTTGTGAATACCACGGGCCAATCAGGAAGAAGTCGTCGCCGCCTGCAAACACAGTGTAAGTGTTGTGATATTTTTCTTGGCACAACCAAGGCAGATACACGGTGAAAAAGGCGTTGATTTGCCGGGACAAGGCGGCAGTTTTACTGAAACTGGTGTCGTCGCCCAAACCGCTTTGAAAGATATTGCCAAGGTTGTCAACATCGCCTTTTAGGGTGGAAAGGGCGCTGATGCCGAGCCATTTCCCCTCATTTTGCTGGTCAGGCTGGCGGTCGCCACACGCCAAGTGATTGAGCGTTTTGGCGGCATCCTGTTCCAGCTTTTCGTCGATACCGATGTATTTGCCCCAGGTTTCTTTCAGTAAATCCTGCTCGGTGGCGATGGGAATGTAACCATTTATGTTGCGACGGGCATAGCCGTTCCATAGGGCTTTATCCCCAGATTCCGGCAAAGAGAAGTCCCAGGCACGAAGCAAGTTACCGCTTTTGGCTTCTTCGCCAAACTCGCCTTGCTCAATTTCGTTATCGGCAAAGCTAATGTGGTAGCCGAATAATGTCAGTTTTAAAGTATTGGACATGCCAAGCGATTGCCTGGTTATCAACAAACGTTCTTTTTTGGTCAGCCAGTTGCCTGCCTTTATTTGGTCATGCGCCAATGCGCTGATGTGGGTATCTTGGTCGAATTGTTCCGTTGCCGGTGAACGCCCATCGATTTCGCAAACGCCCATGTCATTGTTAAAACTGTTCCGGAATTTTTCAAAAACAATGGGTGCAGATGGGTTGTTGCACAGGTTAAAACGGCGGTTTTTGATGACTTCCAATTCGTCGAACAGCTTTTTTATTATCGCTTGGTATGGGCTTAGTCGCGGCGAGGGCGCCGCACCTATATCATTGCCAACAGTGTGAGCGGCGATTTCGCCGCGGCTGTGATGGCGGCGGAAATCGTTGCAACTGGCTTCCGTCCAAGCCAAGCCTACGCCCGCTTGCCCGTAGCTGTGCGTTAAAAACCATTCGTCCAATTCGGCCCTGACTGTTAGGAGAATGCCCCTGGTTTGGCTGGTATTGGGCGCAACTATCAGGAACTTGCCCGCCGCATTGATGACTTGGCTGGTGGATGGCAAATCGAGCCTGTCCAGCACGTTTAAGGCTGCACATTCGGTCAGCAAGGACACGTAAAATGATCGTCCCCGCAATAATTTGGCGGCGCGCTTGTTGGTGTCACCGCCGCTGGCGAAAATGAAATCCTGGATGCCGAAAAAGTCACCTTGGATTAACAGGAATTTGTTTTCCTCCCAGCTTTGTTGCTGGTCTTTTAAAGATTTTGCAGCTTCTGCATCCGTTTTACCCAGTTCATCATGGTAACGCCACAAGGCTGTCGCTAAAGCGGCAGTGACACGGGAATGGTCGTACAACGAAACGTCGGGGCGGACATTGAACGCGGTCGCCGCCGGAATGGCGTGTGTGTAAACACCCCAAAGGGTTTCAAAATGATCCAACCACAGCGACCAATTGTGGCGATGGGACTTGGGGATCTGCTTGAGCTTTTCGGTGAAACCTTGCCAAAGTTTGGCGTATTCTTGCTGAGCCTTTTCTTTGTCGTTATGCTCGTAACCCTCCGCCTTCACAGGGAAAAGGCTGTCGGGCGACAACGGCAGCAACGGATAGCGGTAGATAAAACTTGTCCTGTTTTTGTCGGTTTGGTGTATTTGTTCAAACAAGGTCAATTGCCGTGCGGTGTAATGGTTTTTGCCCGTAATAGTACCTTCTTCAGCATCGTTATAGGCTTCGAACTCTTCACGGTCAAAACCGGATGCCACCCGATCCGCCGTGGCAATGATCCATTGCAGGAAGCTGTCAGGCTTGTGGTGCTTGGCGGCGGCATTGATAAAAGAATCGTCAGCCTCTTTAGTTTTCCAAGAGCCGAACGGGGTAAAATCAGTGCCTTTCAATTCGGGCAAGTGGTTTTCAATGATATCCATTGCCAAGCCGGTATAGGCCGCATGGATGTGGGTGAATCTTGCCAGCCTATCGTCCATGAATTTTTTAGGGAATGGGCAGTAGATTTGCTTATTTATCGCCAGCGTTTCGGCGTCAACGGGGATCTTGGCGCGTTCGGCAAACTTGCCAAGGTCATGCAGCAAGGCGGCCAGGGCGATCCGGCTGGATTGTTCCAATAAGGGGTTAATCGTCATTTCTAATGTCCTCCTGTTCGGTATTCGATTTGGTCTAGCTTGAGCGAAATGGCATGGGTTACCGGGCGTTTTGTGCTGCTGACAATCAGGTATGGCAAGGCCGCTTGCGACAAGGACGACTTCAGCTTAGCGTTAACCCTAGATTTACGTTGCTCAAAGAACGTTTTGGTCATGCCGCTGGCAAGCGCGCCTATTGTGCGGTCTTGTCCGCTTAAATTGCCGTTAACCTGCTGGTATGCCGCGAGGTATTCTTCTGAATACCCCAATTCTGGCGCACCATCATTTGGGCAAGTGGGGGCGGTTTTACCGCTGGCTTGGCGGCCTAAAATCCAAAGGTAGAAGGCGAAATCCACGGGCGGTAGCTTGACCGGGATGCCTTGAGCTATCAGCGCCTTGTTCGTTGTGTCAATCACCAAGTATGCTGGGCCCAGGGCTTGCTGGGCTTGCGCCACCGACTGGCTGAAGCTGCTTTTGCCGGACAGCAAGGCGTTGTCCAGGCCATGCCGCAGTCGCACGAAAGGAATATCGGCCAACATGACTTCTGCTTGTCGAGTGTCCAGCGGTTTCGGGTTATTACCGTTGGTGTAAATGACGTGCGAATACGGCGTGGGATAATAAAACTGTGGGTGCGACTCATAGTCCGCCGAGACCAGGACATGGCTAAGCCGGTCGTGTGAACGTCCATACAGCGAGACGGCGTAGCCCGCGTAAAACCCCATCGTCTTGCGCCCGCCTGCAATGGATACATGCAGGCTGTGGTTTGGGTCTGCGGTCAGGCGGCGCACCCACTCGGTGATGCCGTCCGCCATCGCCTGGTTGTCGGCTGGGCTGCGGATGTCATGCAAGGGTGAACCATCCGCTTGCGGCAGGACGTGGATGTGCTCCGCCGAAAAGTCTGGCGGACTGATTTGGTAGTCTTTGCAAAGTTTTTCTAGCCAGCCGTCGGCAAGCAAGGTCAAGGCCGCCCGCTGGCAGCCTTCTTCGGTCGTCAGGATATGGATGGCGGAGGGCATGATGCCACCTTCCTTGTGCAGTGCGTATAAGGTTTCGGTGACGACTTGCGGGGTCAGGCCGGTGACGGCCAGTAAGGTTAACGGATGTTCCATGCCGTTATGATGCCCCAATTTGGCCAGTGCCTGTGGGTTCGCAAGCTTGCAGGTTGATGGTGTAAGCCCCCATGCCCATGCTGGTACCCTTGCCGACGTGCGTCCATTGTCCCAGCCAAAGGTAAGGCCAAAATTCGTGGATGTCGTTTGTTTCCAACTGGAACGTGCCAACGATGCCACCCATCTGCATTTCGGTTTCTTGGCGAGAGGAATAACGTGTCCAATCGAACCAGTCCAATTGCTTCTGGGTGATTGCGATGGTCTTTGCTTTCTGACTGAGGGCGGCAAAGTTCACTTCGAGCGGGGAATCAGTGTGGAAATAACTGATTAACGATACCCGTCTGAGCAAGTTGCCGAAAAACGCGGCAAAGTTGAACTCACGTGGCGTGAGGTTCTTGCCGTCTTGCTTGATCCGCAGGGGCGTATGGAGGGCGATGTTGATTGTTTGCGGCAGGTTCCCTGGCAAGGCTGGACTTGTGGCTGGTTGTTGGGGCAGAAGTGAGCCGTCGCGGTAAATCCTAGTACCGCCACCATCCAGACCGATTTCATCTACCTGCGCCAAACGGAACACCTGCCTATGTCCGCCGATACCATCTTCCCCAGCCTTTTTCAAGGCGTGAACGAAATAGGGAAAATAACGCTGGCCGTGACCGAAAATGACTAATTCCAAGTTAAAGCCGTATTCTCTGGCGGTCGGTTCTTGTGGGAACTTGAACACAAATGGATGCGGCACGGCGTTGTATTTCCGCATCTTTTCCGTATTGGGTGGAGGCGGCGTTTCAAAGATGTAGGTGTAGGCGCAAGCATCCCGTAGCAGACATTGACCGCATGGCGTGTTGCGGACTACACACACCGTTTTCTTAAGCGCTTGGCCAAATGCCCCACGCCAGGCCGAGCCGGAATAACGCGGCGATCGGCAAAGTTGATCAGAATTAAATTGAAAACGATAGGTTTTTAATGGGATAGTAGGCGTTGGTGTCGGCATAGTAAGCTCCTTAAAACTTAAATATAGCAGATCTAACGCATGGAATAAGGTTTTCACAAGCTTGCGGCTGTTTTATTCGTACCCAGACTTAAAGCAAGGGTAACGCTGGAGAAGATGCCTGGAAAGGTGTTTTGGCATTCATTAAACCGCAATTTATCGACCAATACTTGTGATAGCCCACTAACTGGCAAATATATCCATCGCCCCCTCGGTTGGGATTTGGGTCGAAATCTCTTTATTTTTTGATACTCAATGCCAGCTTTTTATGAAATAGGAGACCGTCGAGCTTAACTTTTTTATTTTGTTATTTCAATTATTATTGTATTATTGAGTTATGAACAAAGACCTCGCTACCACCATTTTTGAATCTTTGGCATCTGGCGTACGCCTGGATGTATTTCGCTTGCTGGTTAAGCATGCCCCTGATGGCTTAGTAGCCGGAGAAATTGGCACAACATTAGCCGTACCGCCAACTAATTTGTCGTTCCATCTAAAAGCCATGACCTATGCGGGTTTAGTGACGGTAACGCAGGAAGGACGGTTTCAACGTTACCGTGCCAACCTGACCGTGATGCAAGCGTTAATCGATTACCTGACCGCCGAATGCTGCTCGGGGCAACCTGATCGATGTTTCGATACATTGGATGCTTCCTGCTGTTCAAGCGACTGATTTTCCCTGACTGATGATTTCACTATGAATGTTTTGTTTCTTTGTACCGGTAACTCTTGTCGTTCGCTGATGGGCGAAGCAATTTTTAATTACTTAGCCCCACAAGGCTGGCATGCCATCAGTGCCGGCAGTAAACCGGTTGGCAAACTGAACAGTGGTGCAGTGGCTTTA